>NZ_NFKD01000026.1:0-54991 GCF_002160215.1 Bacteroides sp. An19
GTTTTCTTCATAGCTTTGGTAACATTTGGTTACAAACGGAAAGTACCTGTATAAACCGTACCATCTATTTCTATCCGCAACTGATACGTACCTGCAGGCATACCGCTTAGGTCAATCATCATGCCTTGCACATGAAAATAGGCCTGTTGGTAGACTATCCTTCCGTTCAACTGGTTTTGGACGGAAATCACCGCTTCTTTGCTTTCGGGCAGCGAAACAGATAGCCACGGTTGATGAAGGAACGCACGAGGCTCTTCCATTAATGAACTGGGAACAACATTACCCTCTTGCTTTATTACTTTTATCATTTCAATTTCGTCTTTGCTTTGAGCGAAGCAGAAAGAAATACTCATCAGCACACACAATAATGTAATCAGTTTTGTTTTCATAATCTTTTTTGTTTTTCGTTTCCGCAAAATTCTAAAAAAGCATGAAAACAAGCAATTTTTTGACGTTACAATTTCCGTTACAGCGTTACAACGAGCGTTACACCTACTCTGTATCTTGCTGGTTATTAGTGAAATGAAAGAAAAATCCGAATATCTCTTTTGATAGTTTCTCTTTCAGGCGGTGCTTGCAGGTACGCAGGGCGTTCTCCTTACGTCCGGTGCACGAGGCTATCAGGCTGGTAGGATAATCCATGAAAGAAAGCAGGCAAAACAGCAAATCGGCTTCGGTGATTTGGGGATATTCCACTTGCAGCCGTTTCACTGGTTCATCAAACAAGGCAAGGGTTTCTTTTTGGAATGCTTCCTGTTCTTTTTTCGAGAAAGGTTTGCCGTTGCCTTTCTGTATGGCATGGATTCGCTTTTGCCATGCCGTTTGTTGAAACTGCCCGATAAGTGTTTGCATTTCTATGGCTGCTATCTCTTGACGCACGGCTTCCCATTCTTCGGACTTCTGCCGGTTCTGTTCAGCTACGTATTCCTTGATGGCTGCCAACTGGTTTGTGACCAACTGTTTCTCCAATAGCAGGTAGCGGCGTTTCTTGTGCTGAATAAAGAAGAAGATGACGATGCCGCAAAGCAAAAGTGTAACGCCGATGCCGCCCCACAGGTAGATGGCGTTTTCACGCCGATTAGCTTCCTCCTTTTGGCGGTCTATCTGTTGCAGGTATTGCGCGGTCAGTTTCTCAATCTTGTCGGTTTGCCGCAAGGCGTAAAGCGAATCCTTATAACTATGGAAAGAATCGACATAGACGCAAGCCAAGTCGGGGTGTGCTTTTCGATGCAATTGGAACAGGTTATAAAACGCCATCGTTCGGGCAGAGATACGCGGGTCTTTCGTTGCCTTAAGAAAATAGAAAGAAGCAGAATCGGTGTTCCCTAATTCTTGAAATAATTCGGCTTTAAAATAAGGATCGGTTGTTATACGAATTTCTTCTGCATACCATTGGGCTTGTTCTTGATTGCCAGTCAAACGGGCATGTAGATGCAATTGCCTTAAAATATATCTTTCGTAAGATTTGTTTTTCAATTGCCGAGTTAAGGGGAGGGCTTTTTGATAATAATGGTAAGCACTGTCGTATTGGTTCAGCAGCATAAAGATATTCCCCATGCTGTATGCGGTGATGTAACAATCCAAGGTATCGGGATGTGCATTAACGTAACGCTGCATTTCCCGATAGTGCGACAGGGCTTGCCGGTAGAGACCCTGCTGATGGTAAAGATGTCCCAAGTCAAAGTTTACCAGCATCCGTGTGCGGTCTTGTGTCTGCGGAGGCAATGTGGCAAGTGCTTGCAGGTCGGTCTTCAAGGCAAGGATGTCGTTGCCTTGCTGCTGGTAGATGCGCCCCAAGAGGAAATAGCTTTTGGCAAGCGGGATACTGGGAGCTTCCTCGGTGTAATAACCGAGCGCAATCTGTATCAGCGAATCGTTCGTGCCTATCCGGTCCTGCTTGTTCAGGGCTTCGGTATAGAGCAAGGCATAGTCTGCCCGCGCCTTTCCTTGCAAACAGTCGGGGCGGACTATCTGCCCGAGCAAATCCATCACCGAATCAGGTTGTGCGGTATGCAAGGATGCCTCGTGCAGCAAAGCCAAATCGTTCTTACCTCCTCCTTGGCGGCAGGAACAAAACAACAGACAGAAGAAAATCAGTATCACGTGTTTCATGCCTACAAAGATAATCAATAAATAAGTTTGTTTCAGCAGATGCGAATCAATGTATGATTAAAAGGCTCAGTATCTGTCTCAGGCTGTCTTACTTTTACGTTCTCCATATCAAAACCGTACGGTTTCCATATCGAAAACGTACGGTTTCCAATTGGAGAACGTACGGTTTTGATATGGAAACCATAAAAGGATGCTCTCTGGATTGATAATACAACCCGATTAGAGACTTAAACTTTGCGTGGTATGAAATTGTGCATGGTATCATATCAAAATTCTCTGTCCTTTCTGTAATCGAGGTAGTATCATCTGTAATTCATTTACAAAAGAATGGGAAGAATGTTGTAATTTTGCACCCGAAGAAAAACAACCAAATAACAAATATACTATGCAGCTGATTAAAGACAAAGAATTCGGGGGCGAACGCCCGCTGTTCGCCTCGCACGACCTTCACTTGGATAACGTGACCATCCGCGAAGGAGAATCGGGCATCAAAGAGTGCAGCAACATCGTAGCAACCAATTGCCGTTTCGAGGGGAATTATCCATTCTGGCACGTACACGGTTTTACCATTGACAATTGTTACTTTGCCGTAGGCGGACGCTCGGCATTGTGGTATTCCGACCATTTAATCATGAAAGATACCGTAATCGATGCCCCGAAAATGTTCAGGGAGATGAACGACATCACCATCGAAAACGTACAGATGAACGATGCCGACGAAGTGTTCTGGCGGTGCAACCGCATCCGCATAAAGGACCTCAAGCTGCACGACGGTACCTATCCGTTCATGTTCAGCAACGATATTTATGTGGACGGGCTGGAAAGCGACAGCAAGTATGTATTCCAATATGTGAAAAACGTGGAAATCCATAACGCGAAGATTACGACGAAGGACGCTTTCTGGGAAGTGGAGAACGTAACGATTTACGATTCGGAACTGAACGGTGAGTATCTGGGCTGGCACTCGAAGAACCTGCGCCTGGTTAATTGCCACATCTCCGGCGAACAGCCTTTGTGTTATGCCGAAGATCTGGTGCTGGAGAACTGTACTTTCGACCCGTCCTGCGACCGCGCCTTCGAATATTCTACCCTGAACGCCGACATCCGCGGGGCGATCACCAACATCAAGAACCCGATGTCAGGACGCATCATAGCAGACAGTATCGGCTCCATCACACTGGATGAAAACATCAAAGCTCCAGCCGATTGCGTGATAGAAACAAGGTAATGAAGAATTTTCACCACAGATTACACAGATTGATAAAATCATTTCCTCCGTATAATGGAATAATTATTTTTTTAGAAGCTGTTTTGAATTTATCGTGCGATGATTTGGGATGAGTTTTTGAGGCATTTTCGCTTCTGTAATGAGGAAGATAGCGGGCTATCTGACGAAGAACAGAAGCGGAAAGGACCAAAAAATCGCCCAAAGCACACACGAAAACGAACACATCAAGCCAAGAAAAACTTTTTGGAGAAATTCAAAACAGCTTCTTAATCTACGTAATCTGTGGTGAAAAATGAGAATCGCGTTTTTTATTTCAGCTTATCGTATTCCTCGTCCGTAACAGGTTCCAGCCATTCGTTGGAAGTGTTTTCTCCGGGAACTTCGAAAGCGAGGTGTGCAAACCAACTGTCGGCTGCCGCTCCATGCCAGTGCTTTACATTCGCCGGGATGTGTATCACATCGCCCGGAAGCATCTGTACGGCAGGCTTTCCTTCTTCCTGATACCAGCCGCGTCCGGCTACACAAACCAACATCTGACCACCGCCCTTCGTGGCATGATGAATGTGCCAGTTGTTACGGCAGCGCGGCTCGAAGGTCACATTCGAGAAAGGAACTTGTTCACCCGACACACGGGCAAGATAACTGTTTCCGATAAAATACTGTGCGTATGCCGTATTGGGCTCGCCGATAGGGAAAATCATTTCGCGCTGGAAAGCTGCCTTTCCGTTATCGTCCGCCACATCTTTCGCCCATACGTCTTTCGCCAGACGGAAAGCTCCCCATGCATTGGGCCATCCGGCATAGAAAGCCACGTGGGTCAACAATTCGGAAATCTCGGTACGGGTCACGCCGTTGCTCTTGGCAAACTGCAAATGATGCGTAAGTGAAGAGTCGATAATGCCTTTTCCTACCAGTGTAGCAATTGTAATCATGCTGCGGTCGTGCGGACTCAGCCCGGGACGGTTCCATACTTCACCGAAAAGGACGTCATCGTTCACCTTTGCAAATTCGGGAGCAAATTCTCCCAACTGCACACGTCCGGCAGTCTGTGTAATCTTTTCTTGTGCCATAGTCATTTGAATATTAGTTGTTGATACAAGCATCCCCAAAAGGATGACTTTCCTGATGTTCAGTTGAATAGATTTCATAGGAGTCAAGATTTTTATGATTATTACTTGATACAAAAATACCCCCTTTCCCCGATATACCGCCTAACCAAATCACAGATGATTGTACCAGATTTACAGAAATCTATGGAATATTCAAAAAATTGCATGAACGTTTTTTACTTTTATTACTTTGCCGGGTCTTATAAGCAGAACGTCCGCTCAAACGAGCTTACGAACGGGAACGGACAACATGAATGTATAACTTAAAACATTGAACAGTATGAGACTAACTAGAAAACTGGGAATGGCGATAATGGCAATAATGGCATTGACTGCAAGTTCCTGCGTCACATTGCATAGACACCGCCCCCAAAGAAAAGGTAAAGAAGCAATGGAAAAGCTGATAACAGACATTGCGGCTGTGCTGACTTCCGACCAGCAAGTGCTTTACAAACAACTGCAAGAGGAAGCCGCAGCCGAAAGAAAAAAACATACGCGCAAAAACTGAGTGATTGCCACCTCTGGACGCTGACATTGCCTTGGCTGGACGGAGGAAAATCGTATTATTTATTAAGACAAAAGGAAGTCATGAAACAAATCATTTTTAATGATTTGGGCTCAAGGATGCCGAAGCCTACTGCAACTGGCTCTCTGCAAAAGATACCAAGCACAGTTATCGCCTGCCCTCCGAAGAAGAATGGGTACTTGCCGCCGGACACATGCCCAAGGATGTTTCCATGAATTCCGGTCATGCGGAACGTGGATTGACAACTGTGGATGCATACGCGCAAAGCAAGGGTGCCTGTGGCGGCATTGACTTTTGGGGAAATTGTTGGGAATGGACTTCCTCGACCAATGCTGACGGACTGCATATTATCAAAGGTGGCAGTTGGGATTCCGACCGCGACGATTGCCGCAGTGAGAAATCCGATGTTGCAAAGGACGGCTCGCAAGGCTATGCCAATGTTGGTTTCCGAGTGGTAAGAATAGATAGCAACTGAACTTATTTGATTTTCGTTATTTTGTTCCATTTATAAACAGAAGAAAGAAAGACATAGATATTCTTTCTTCTGTTCTTATTTTGTACCTTTATTCTACGGAAGGGTTAGCCGAACAAGCAAAGCGATGCAGACCACGGCAAATAGGACAGTTGTCTACTCATTATCCCCAAATGAGGTAATTCTTCTAACTCTTTTGATTGCAAAGAGGAATATCCCTTGTACAGATTTACGCAAAAGCAATGGCGAAATACGGCTTACAGCGTGGCATACGGGGTTCGGAAGCACGGCATACCACCACCGCCCAATACTACCGTGACCTGAAACGGCAGACGGGAGAGCTTGAAGCCAACGTAAGGCAGTTGCAGACCGCACAACAACAGGCTGAACGGCAGCTTGACGAAGTGCGAAAGGAAATCAAGTCGGAGAAGCTGGAAGCCGCCAAAACCGAAGCGAAAACGGCACTCGTGGCAAAGGTCGGTTCTCTTTTGGGCAGCGGCAAGCTAAAAGAACTGGAAGCCGACAACCGCACCCTGCAAGGCGAGGTTGCCGTCCGTAACGAAAGCATCGAACTGTTGCAACGGCAAATGCAGCGGCAGCAGGAGGAACACAGCCGCCAGCTTATGGAACTGCAAGCCAAGCACCGCAGGGAAATGGCGGACAAGGAAGCGGAACACCAAAAGGAAGTGTCATTCCTGAAATCCGTTATTCAGAAAGCCAAGAAATGGTTTCCGCTGTTCCAAGAGTTGGTGTATATGGAGAAGTTCTGCCTCAAAGTCGGCTTCAACGAGAAGCAGACTGCCACGCTTATCAGCGGCAAGCCGTTGTTCTACGAGGGCGAACTCTATTCGGAGGAACACAAGCGGAAGTTTAAGACCGAAAGGGCAGGCTTCCAAGTGGTGAAGGACCCGAAAGACAAATCGAAACTCGCACTTGCCATCAACAGGCAACTGATTGGCGAATGGTTCAAGGAGCAGTTCAACAAGCTGTTCTCATCCATTAGGAGGACGGTTGCACCGCACAGAAAGGACAAAGGCTTGGGTTTGTAAACAATGCCAACGGGAGGGTAGCAAGTTTGTGTTTTGGGCAGACCAAAACCGCTTGCTACCCGCTGATTGAAACGTCACTTTATTTGTGCTCTAATCCTGCTCAAGCTCGCTTGTGTGACACCTAAATAGGTTGCGATACTTCCCAATGGTAACCGTTGCAACAAATCAGGCTCTTTCTCTAACAACTCCTTATACCGTTCTGAAGCGATGGCAGACAACATGGAAATCAATCGTTCCTCAGTGGCAAGTAATTCCATTTCCGCATAACGCCGCCCCCAATTGGCGATGTGCAAGTCTTCTGAAAACAATTCTTTCAGTTTTTTTCTTTCCAATACATACAGGACTGAATCCTCCATCAGCTCCATCGTTTCATATCCCGGCTCATCGTTCACGTATCCTTTCATGGAAACGAGAGTCGCCCCTTCCTTGCCGACCCAAAAGGTAATGTCCTTTCCGTCCACCGAAGTATAGGCGCGGACAATGCCTTTCTTGATGAAAAAGATGTCCTTCTCCACCTTGCCACTTTCCAGCACGCGGAAGCCTTTGGGATAGGAAACTTCCGTCAGGCATTGCCGCAACTTGTCCAAAGACGCATCCGGCATGGCATATCTCAGGTTGATGATTTCCTTTATATCCATAAGTCATTTTGTTGTGGTACAAAATTATAAAATAGCGCACAGAAACAGCTGCTAACGGCTGTTTTTTGTCAAATGCAAAATCCGTTTTTACCAAATGTAAAAAACGGTTAGAAATTACTTGCTTACTTTTGCACCCGAATTTAATAAATCATAGGTATGAATTGGATAATTTTATTTTTGGCAGGATTGTTTGAGGTAAGCCTTACATTCTGCTTGGGAAAAACGAGAGAGGCATCAGGTATTGGTTTTTATCTGTGGGGAAGCGGTTTCTTGGCTTCCACGGTATTGAGTATGGCATTACTTGCCAAAGCGGTTCAGACTTTGCCTTTGGGCACGGCATACGCCATTTGGACGGGTATCGGAGCGGTCGGCACGGTCTTGATTGGGATATTCGTTTTCAAAGAGCCGGCCACTCCCATACGGCTTTTCTTCCTGTTCACGCTCATTGCCTCCTTGATTGGATTGAAAGTTGTGTCATACTGAAAGGAGGAATAAATGATGAAATATGAATTGAGAGAAAACCATGGCATTCCGGCACCTCTGCTGGCTCTGATGGCAGTCGCTACCGGGCTTTCCGTTGCCAACTGCTACTACAACCAGCCTTTGTTGGGCAGCATGGCAAAGGATTTTGGGGTAAGCGACTTTTCTGCCAGCATGGTTGCGACATTGACCCAGATAGGTTATGTAGTCGGACTTGTGTTTGTCATTCCGCTTGGCGATTTGGTTTCACGAAAGCAGCTGATATTGACCAATTATATCATTTCATCGTGCGCATTGCTTGCCATAGCACTTGCCCCTAACATCTATTGGGTATGGGGTGCATCCTTGCTTGCCGGAGCGTCTTCGGTCATGCCGCAGTTCTTCATCCCGTTGGTGTCTTATCATTCAGCACCCGCACACAAGGTGCGCAACGTGGGGATTATACAATCCTGTCTGCTCATAGGCATTCTTGGTTCACGGGTATTCAGTGGCTTTCTCGCTGATGTTTGGGGATGGCGTTCCGTTTATTTCGTCGCTTGTGCGTTTATGCTTGGATGCTTTCTGATGATTTACAAGATGCTGCCCGTGCTGTCTGCCCGTTCACAAGAAACTTATGCAGGATTGATGAAATCCTTGCTGCGCCTGCTCTACAAATACCCATACTTGCGTATCGCTTCTTTGAGGGCAGCATTGGCTTATGCTTCGTTCTTCGCATTGTGGAGTTGCCTTGCTTTCCGGATGAAACAAGAGCCTTTCTTTGCGAGTGACGATATTATCGGCGCACTCGGTTTGTGCGGATTGGCAGGTGCATCCACGGTGGTTTTCATCAGCGGCTATATCCAAAAGTATGGCGCAAGGTTCTTCTCTATTGCCGGAGGATGTGTGGTATTGGCTGCATGGCTGCTGACATTTTTTGGAAATGACAGCTACTTGTGGATGATAATCGCCATCCTTTTGATTGATGCAGGAATGCAATGCATCCATTTGTCAAATCAGACCAGCGTGGTCTCCCTTGACGCATCCGCTATCAATCGTGTCAATACCGTTTATATGACCATTTACTTCTTGGGTGGCTCTGCTGGTACATTCGTTTCAGGCCTGTTTTGGCAACATTACGGATGGGCAGGCGTGGTAGGAGTAGGAGTTGCCTTTACCGTGGCTTCCTTGTTCGTTAATTGCTTCAAGCCCAAAACGGCATAAGGGTGGATGCCAAATATCCAGACTGAAATAATTTTTGGAATGATTTTCCAGCCTGAATATTTTTCATACCTTTGTGCCGTAAGAGTTACCCAAACAAGCAAAGCGATGCAGACCACGGCAATTAGAACGGTTGCCAACTCATTACCCAAAACGAGGTAATCCTTCCAACTCTCTTAATTTCAAAGAGGAATATCCCTTGTACAGATTTACGGAAAATCAATGGAAAAACCAAAGTCCAGCGGATATCGCCACCGTCATCATCCGCACCGGCACCGGTTAGTGGTTGTCGCGGAACAGACTACCGCCACAGAGCAAAACAAGGATGGTATCACCTTTGAAGAATGTTTGGCTATGACAGAACCGGATGCTTATGGAAGCAATGAATGATACGGACATCCTTTCAGCCCTAAAGGATATTCAAAAAAAGACAAATCACTCATTATGCTATCGGTATAGATTTATGCATTTTGTTGATGTCACAATTCCGACATGCTGTCTCCGTCCCGTTCGGCGCACATCACTAAACTGTCTTTATCTCACTCAGATTACTTGAAAGGCTTTCGTTATTATCTTCTTGCCTCAACGCAGATAGCTTCGTCTGGGCCGACACACCTATATCCGCGGGCTTCCGCAACCGGCTGCGTCTTGCTATGATACTATTGAATATCCGCAATGAACCCATGTAGGGGCGGGGTTCGCCCGCCTGTATGCACCTACGTGGATGTATTCGGGCAGGCAAACCCTGCCCCTACAGGTAAATGAAAAAGGCGTGTTGCGGCATATTCTTTTTCCTGAAAAGATATTGCTTTTATCCTGAAAAATAGTGAATAATATTATGTAACTTTGTATTTATCAAACAAAAAGGTGAATATACACTATGAAAAGTATTATCCTGTTTATAACATTATCCAGCGCTATTTGCATAAGTTGTAGCAACAAGCGACAGCAACTACAACCGGAAGCCACACCGGACAAAGAGCCGGCTATAACCGGTGGAAACGATACGGCTACAAACATTCGAATAAGCAGTCAAGATACATTGCCAGACAAGGATACCATTGTCTACGACATACCGGAATGCTGCCTTTGGTACGCCAAAGACTTGCCGGATGAATACAAGGATAAGCCCGTTTCCATGTGGGCGGAACATAGTGTATATTGGGAGAATGTGCACGCCGTCAATATATTTGTATCAAATCCAACGAACGCACAACTATCATTCGGGAGGTATTGGGACATAGATGTTTGGAAGGAAGAGAAATGGGTTTCCCCGGAAATGAAAGTTTCCTGCATGATATGGCCTGATGACGAATTTATAATGCATAAAGGCATGTTGTTGCATTGTTTCCGTTTTCCTGTTGGTAAATATTATCATCTGCCCAAAGGGAAATACCGGATAAGCAAACCCTTCGGCTTGGCAGGAAAGAGTATAGAGTTGAATACAGAATTTGAAATCAAATAGTCTTTTTATGAAAACAAACGTGTTAGCATTAGTTATCAGCCTGTGGGCGATCTTTTCGCTGCAAGCGCAGACAAACGAACGTTACATCGAAGTGACAGGTACATCCGAAATCGAGATTGTCCCCGACAAAATCCATTACCTCATCGAAATCCGCGAATACTTCGAAGAAGAGTTTGACGGGAAATCGAAGCCCGAAGAATACCGTACCAAAGTGCCCTTATCGGAAATAGAACAAGGATTGAGGGATGCACTTGCCCAAGCTGGCATCTCGTCCAACGCCGTCCGTACACAAGAAATCGGCGACTATTGGCGCCAGCAAGGACAGGACTTCTTAGTTTCCAAGAGCTTTGACATTACACTGACCGACTTCAATCAGATAAATGAAATAGTCAGGCGAATAGATACAAAAGGCATACACACCATGCGTATAGGCGAGTTGGAAAACAAAGACATGCCGGCATATCACCAAAAAGGAAAAATCGAAGCGTTAAAGGCTGCACAACAGAAAGCCGCTTACCTGGTAGAAGCATTGGGCAAGAAATTAGGCAATGTCATACGCATCGTAGAAGAAAGCAGCAACACGGCTTTTCCGTTTGCACAAAGCAATGTGCTTTCTTCCGATGCGGCATCATTCGACAGTTTCCGCACCATCAAGAAAAACTATTCCATCCTCGTGCGTTTTGAAATCATAGATTAGGAACATTTCACCGCAGCGGACACAGAGTTCTACAAAAAAGATAACGAATCCACAAAATAGCCTGTGTAGGGGCGTATCGCATACGCCCGAATGAGCCAACTCATCCACGAAGATGTTTTCAGGGCGTATGCGATACGCCCCTACAGAGGATGTTTGCGGTATTCAATTTTTATTGAACGGTAACTTGAAAGAGAATGGCTCATCAATGTGAGACCAGCTTCAATCCGATAATGGAGGCTATCAAAGTAGAGATGAAGAAAAGACGGAGAAAGGATACCGGCTCGTGAAAGAACACGATGCCAAGAACCACTGTACCTACCGCACCAATACCTGTCCACACCGGATAGGCGGTACCGATAGGCAACGTCTGCACTGCCTTTGCCAACAATACCATACTTAATGTAAGACTCAGCAAGAAACCGGCGCCCCAAAGATACCAGCCGGTGCCCGATGCTTCTTTCATCTTACCCAAACAAAAAGCAAAGCCGGACTCAAAGAATCCGGCAACAATCAGAATAATCCAGTTCATACGGCTTTCTTATTTCTTTTAATAGAATGTGGAGGCAAAGATACGATTTTTTATTCACACCACACCTTGCAAACTATTTATTTTAGAAGCTGTTTTGAATTTATCGTGCGATGATTTGGGATGAGTTTTTGAGGCATTTTCGCTTCTGTGATGAGGAAGATAGCGGGCTATCTGACGAAGAACAGGAGCGAAAAGGACCAAAAAATCGCCCAAAGCACACACGAAAACGAATACATCAAGCCAAGAAAAACTTTTTGGAGAAATTCAAAACAGCTTCTTAGTAGATGTTGAGAATTAGTTTATACTTCTCGCAACATTAATTTGTGCATTTTGTATATGCCATGTAGTAGAGACGATGTGCACATCGTCTCTACAGAAACGGTGCGAAATGTTCAAGGAAATGCACAAATTCATACCGTACATGGTATATATAATGTGTCAGTTCAGAAACGCGGATTATTTTAATTTACGATTTGACAATTTACTATCTGCTATTTGAGCATTAAATCGTACTTCGTAAATCGAAAAATAGTAAATCAAAAGAATCTGCGCTGATCTGCGAAAATCTGTGTTTCTGATAATATCACACTTACTTCCCAAAATAAGTATCCAGCAAACGCCGTGCAGCCGAAAACGAGGAGGTCTTGCCCGAAAGCACCTGCTCTTCTTCGTATGCCAAAAGCGAAGATACGGCGGGATTATTGTAGAAGCTATCGCGCAGCTGCTCGTTGATGGATTCGTACATCCAGTATTTTGCCTGCTCGTTACGACGGTGTTCGAAATATCCGTTCGCCTTCACAAATGCAAAGTATTCGTATATCATGTCCCAGATTTCCTTGATGCCAATGCCATAGAAACCGGAATAAGTCAGCACTTTGGGTATCCAGCCGGATTCGGGAGCCGGAAACAGATGCAAGGCATTGCGGAAATGGGCTGCAGCCAACTTCGCCTTTTCAATGTTGTTTCCGTCTGCCTTATTGATGACAATCGCATCTGCCATCTCCATGATTCCACGCTTAATGCCCTGCAGTTCATCTCCCGTTCCGGCAAGCTGGATAAGCAAGAAGAAATCCACCATCGAATGCACTGCCGTCTCGCTCTGCCCTACTCCGACAGTTTCTACAAAGATTTTATCGAAGCCTGCGGCTTCGCAAAGGATAATGGTCTCGCGCGTCTTGCGTGCCACGCCACCCAACGAACCTGCCGTAGGACTGGGACGGATAAACGAATCGGGATGCACCGAAAGTTTCTCCATGCGGGTCTTATCACCCAAGATACTTCCTTTCGAACGCTCGCTGCTGGGGTCGATGGCAAGCACGGCAAGCTTGCCTCCTTTCTCCAGGACATGCAATCCGAAAACATCTATCGAAGTACTCTTGCCAGCACCGGGCACACCACTGATACCTATCCGTACGGAGTTGCCCGAAAATGGCAGGCATTTCTCTACCACTTCCTGCGCCAATGCCTGATGCTCGTGCTTGACACTCTCTATCAGGGTAACCGCCTGGCTCAATACCGTAATGTCTCCCTTGAGAATACCTTCTACATACTCGCCTGCCGTAAACTGGCGGCGTTTCGGACGTTTTCTTGCTTTCAGATACGGGTTTATCGTAGCAGGCTGGTCAATGCCCTTGTTTACCGTCAACCCTTTGTATGCTTCATTGTTTTCGGGGTGTTCCATAGTTTTTTATTTAAGAAGTTAAGAAGTTAAAGGAGTTAAAGGAGTTAAAGGAGTTAAGGAGTTAAGAAGTTAAGGAGTTAAGAAGTTAAGCCAATAGAGCCGTAAATGTCAGCAAAAGTATCGGCTTAACTCCTTAACTTCTCTAACTCCTTAACTCCTGATTATATCATAGCAATTTCGCCTTCACACGAATAGTGACCGAAGGCTTTGCCGGGTCGTTCGTTATCATCAATACACGCGGTGTGCCTTTTACGCGCGACAAGTTCTCTGCCAAGACCGTAATCTTCATCTTCGTTGATTCGCCAGGTTTCAAGACCGTTTTTTTCAGGCTTACGGCAAGAGCAATGCTGTTTACCTGCATATCCTGAATCTCCAGATTCGATTTACCGGTATTGGTAATGACAATGTGCTGCGATTTCTTTTGCGTAGGCTTCAAGCCCGCAAACTCCAATTGAGTAGCCGAAAGCGAAAGTTGCGGAGGGTTGTTCTTCTGCTGTGCGGTCATCTTGGAAAAATCGGGAAGCAAAGCGATTGATACAGGTATCTCATTATCTGAACCAACCTTGTCACCGGGGAAACGCGACAAATAGACCGAAGTGCGTGTAATGCCCAATTTCGGCAATTTATCGGTGTCCAGCGTCACCACAATCTTTCCGTTCTTGCCACGTCCCAATACTTCCGGTGTCGCTTTTGCCGACAGATAAGGAGGCAAGTGCATCAATACCGGCGTATAGGTCTTACTGGATGTATTCGCCACCAGAATCGTAAACTCCGGACGTTCTCCCTTATTGACATTCTCAAACTCGATTTCTTCTTGATTCAGGTGCACCGAACCGAATCCGTAAGGATGCGTAAACGAATAGTTCTTGGCATCGGCTGTCACCTCTCCGTTGAACTCCAAATAAACGGGAACAGCACTGGCATTGCAATATACGCCTACTTCCTTATAGAAATGTCCGATGGCTTCGGCATCGAACACTGCGCTAACGGTTCCCTTACCGCCTGCAGGTATGGGATGTTTGGTCCAATCCACCTCAACACATCCGCACGAAGCGGTTACATTCGAAATGACCAACGGTTTGTCACCGGTATTGGTAAACTGGTAAGTAACTGTAGTGGGATTGCGCCAAAGGATGTACCCCAAGTCTTGCTTCTCGCGGTCGAATGTAATTTTCGGCTGGGCGTATGCCGTAAGCGCCACACCAAGCATTATGCTGAATAAAAATAGAATCCGTTTCTTCATCTTTTGCATGTACTAATTTCGAGAGAACAAAGATAAAGAGAAAATCAAAGACAGACAAAAAACCAAGCATCGAAATAAATCTGAAACGCAGATTAACGCGGATTCACGCAAATTATAGAAACTGTTTTGAGAAGCTGTTTTGAATTTCTCCAAAAAGTTTTTCTTGGCTTGATGTATTCGTTTTCGTGTGTGCTTTGGGCGATTTTTTGGTCCTTTCCGCTCCTGTTCTTCGTCAGATAGCCCGCTATCTTCCTCATCACAGAAGCGAAAATGCCTCAAAAACTCATCCCAAATCATCGCACGATAAATTCAAAACAGCTTCTGAATTTATCAATCTGCGAAAATCCGCGTTGTTCTGCGTTTCCTTTATCTCATCCTTTTACTTCACCGTCAAGGTCTCGCCTGCGGTATAGCCGCTATACTCGGGAGCGTATGCCGACTGCACCGTAGCACTTCCTGCCTGATACGTTCCGGCACGGTCGATATAGACGGTATATTCCAACTGGTAGGTTCCCTTCTGCATCCGGTCGATAAAGAACGAAGTAGAAGCATCACGGCTTACCAAATAATAACCGATACCTCCGCTCCAGCTATATCCGGAGAGCTGCTGCTCGGGCTCCATACAGGCGGCACGCTCGTCTTTCACCTGAACAAAGTCCATATCCCGGTCTGCCGAAACAGTCAGACGCACCGTCACCTTATCGCCTACATGCAACTCGGCATTGCGTGAAAGGGCTTTTCCGTCACGATAAAGCGTACGTTCGATTTGCAGACCGGTTCCTTTCGAAGGCAATACCTTGTCCATATCCTCCAGGTATTGGGCATAAACGGCTCCCCATCCCAGTCCTTCACCGGTACGGCTGATACGGATGTCATCTGCCTCGGCATCGGTTCCGGTAAAGGTCTTCCGTGCATAGCCCAAGGCATCTTGCGGAGTCTGCCAGGTAGTCTTGCCTACCGCAGCTTCCATGCTTCCGCCTTCACTCAGCGTATCACCTCCCATACACAAGAAAGCATATACGGCATCAGCAGTCGAAACAGAGCTTTCCCAAGCCTGTACCTGCTTCTGCTTCAAGAGCCATTGCTTCATGCCGTTCAGCATACTGGTGTCCGGCGCAATGCGGTAGATGGCTTCCATTGCCGCCACCTGAGCCGGAATCTTATAGCTTCGCCACGAATAGGCAGCTTTCGGCGTATCGAAATACAAGCCCATTTCTTCGGTGCATACCAGATATTCCTTAATGGACTGTACCAATTCGGATGCCTGACCGGACTTGCCTGCCCCCTGCATCACCAGGGCAATCATCGCTTTCTCACAGATGGAATAGTCTGCCGAACGGTTTTCCAGTTTCGCAATGAAATAATCATTCACCTGCTTGTTGGCATGATTTGCCGCCAGCTTATCAATGGCACAGATATACAGATAATGTACAATCTGCCCGTCGGGCCATACGGTCAGTTCATGCTCCACTTCCCTGCGCTTCATCTGTTCGTATTCCCGTTGCGCCTCTTTTTTCAGGTAGTCAACGGCACGCACATACATGTTGCCTACGCCTTGCTCCAATGTCACCTGCATGGTTTGCAGGCGTGCCAGCATCTCTACGATTTGGGTGGTAATATAACGGCTTCCTGTCATTCCCTTGTACCAGCTCCACGAACCGTCAGGCAGTTGCAAGGCTTCCAGTTTACCGATAGCTGTTTGCTGGCGGTTCGACATCGTATTCAGGTCGAAAAGCAAGGCAATACGGCGTTTCTGTTCCGCTTCATCGGTTGCCTCGGCAACCCACGGTGTCTCGGCAAGCAAAAGGTTCTTCAGATCCTGGTTGCGTTCCAGGTTGCTGAGCAAGGTTTCCTTCCCTGCTCCTTCAGCTTTCCATGTACGGAACACTTCTTCGATGCGCGGATTCGAACGGACGATGTGCGCAGCCAATGCATTGGCATAATATGCCGAAGCCCACGACAAGGCGTCTTCTTCCGAAGGATTTCCCATCACCGGAAGTGCCTGTACGGCATACCAGTCCGGATTGGCGGTCATCTCTACCGTCAGGCGTTTCTCTGTAGCGGTCTTGCTCTGCTTGTTGAACAATTCCTCGGCAGCTACCGATTTTGTTTCGGTTCCGTCCAGTTGTACGGGTACGGTCTCGGTCATCCATTGCTTATCGGTCAGTATAGGCAAATAATGCTGTTCCCCGTCGCTATATTCACCGGCTTCCGCTACGATTTTGCAAACCAGCACATCATAGGTTTCGGGCACTTCGAAAGTGAAATGCACCGTTCCCGTCTCGCCTTCACTTACCGAGAACGATTGCTTATCGTGTGCCACGACCTTTCCTGTAACCGGATCCGACCATTCAATGCGGGCGATTCCGGATACGGTTTCCATTGATAAGTTGACCAGCGAAGCCACTATCACCGCACGGTCTCCCCTCCGGATAAAGCGCGGCAAGTTGGGCTGCACCATAAAGGGTTTCGAGGTCTGGACCGTATCAACCAACAAACCATAATCCATAGCCCGCGTATGGGCAAAGCCCAAGAAACGCCATTGGGTCAGGGCATCGGGCACGGTAAAGGAGATGCTCACATTGCCCAACGAATCGGTGCGCAGGTTGGGATAGAAGAAAGCCGTCTCGGCAAAATTCTCGCGCAAGGCAGGCATCGGCACTTGTTCCGCGCCCGCACTGCTTCCACTCTTCACATCGGCGATGCTGATTTGTATTTCACCTCCACCTACATCCCCTTTCTTCATTTGGAAAGCGGGAGCCGGTGCAGCCGTAGCATCATATCTTACTTCACGCAAATCAGCTATATCCGCTCCCTCCAATGCACTCAATGGCATTACTTCCATCATTTCTTCCTGAACCGCATTGGCACGACTCAAGAATGTAAATCCTCTCCGGAAACCTCCCAACCACGTAGTATATAGCCTGCTATAGTCTCCATAAAGCAAGTCGAAGCCCTCGCCGGGATAGGTTATCGGGAAATCACCGTACATCCGTAGCCGCTGGAATGCCGAAGCGAAATCGGCACGCACGTACATCGCCCGGCGTGGGAACGAAAGCCCGAAACGCCAGTCGTGCTTACGTAACACGTCCAAAGAAGCATCGTAAAGCGTAGCCATTAGGTTGGCTTCCGCCGCCATCCCCGAAGGACGGGCGATGTGCAGCGTCCAAGTCTCTTGTCCGCCCGGTTGCAGGCGGTCGCGGAATGTTTCCCATTTCATCATCAACCGCTTATCGGGCACAGGACGAGTCAGGAGCGACTGGTTGGTATACAGGTTTCCTTTGCGCATAAAGGTGAATGCTACGGTCACCGCATCGCCATACGCTTCACGATAAGGGAAACTGAACGCCTTGAGTTCCTTATCCAGCGTCACTTGCCGGGATTCGATACGCCGTTGTCCATCGTATACATCGATGAAGAGGCATACCCCTTCTTCGTTCGTGCCGATATAGAACGTGGGCGGCTCCTGGCTTCCGAAGCTATCGCCGTCTTGATAAAACCAGGCGGTTTCTTCTACCGGCGAGGTGCGGTCTGTCTTAGAGAAAAGCACGAAATCCTGCTCTGCCGTGCAAGGACGACCCTTTTCATCTTGTGCCGAGACCTCCATGCGGTACCTGCCCGAAGGCAATGCCCACACACCTGAAGGCACAAACGATTGCATCGACTCTGCCTTGCCCTCGTAGCACAAAGCACCTTTCTTGCCCTCCTTGTCCAAGGCATACACCTTGTATGCCACTTCCACCTGCACGGGCTGTCCGTTCAGGTTCATCGCCTGCACCTGGATGCGTTCCTGCTTTTCGCGCATCACATTTGCGTTCAATCCTTTCAGTTGCAAGCCGAGGGTCTGTTTGCCGGCAGGCAAAGCCAGTTCGCCCTGACGGGTCTCGCCGGCACCGTCGGTCACATCCGCCGATACCTTATAGATATAATAGGTATGCTCCGCCTCGTAATCGGGTTCTGTCAGCCTGGCACAGATATAAAACTTGCCATCGGCATCGGTCTGCGTTTCGCCCGAAAGCAATTCTTCCGTTGCCCCTTGCCAGCGGAACCACGACATTTCGGTACGGACAACACGGTATTTCACCCGGGCATTGCGCACCGGAGCACCGGCATACGTCTTTGCCTCAGCCGAGACACGCACCGAATCGCCCATCGTATAGGCTTCCTTGTAAGGGTCGAACCGCACCTCGAAAGTAGGCCGTTTGTACTCGTCTACCTGAATCACCACCGACCGGTCATAACCCGACAGGTAATACTGACCCGGAAGCAAATTATCGGGCAAGGCAAACTCGTGCGAAAAAACCCCGAACTCATCGGTACATACATCGGCTTCGCCCACATTCTGAGAGCCTCTGTAAAGCTTCAGTTTATCCTTGGCATACGAAGCCGCACGGGTGGAGTCTCCCTCCTGCTCGTACACCACACCCGATACATGCACCGTCTGTCCGGGACGGTACAACGAACGGTCGGTAAAGAGGTCGGCTTGTTTCGTCCACCCTTCCGAAGCCACATCCACTATACCATTGTTTGTGCTCAACCGGGTGATAGCCATAAAGTCGTGCCCAGGCGTACGCACATTGTAATAAGTGCCGGTCCGTTTCGGCACTTCAAACGCCGTCCGTCCCTGCGCATCCGTCCGGTGCACGTTCCACAAGGCATAGTCTGCCTTCGCATCGTAGATATTCAGCTGGTAGGTCACTATCTCCGCACCCGGAACAGGACGTCCTGTCAGGCGGTCTACGGCTATAAACTCATGTTGCCTGCCCTGTACCGGTAGCTCGATGGCTTGGTAGGGCGAGACAAACATCACCGCCGAAGTGATGCCTTTTTCCGCTCCTTTCGGGATTTGCTTCAGCATATAGATGCCCTCGTCGGGCAATGTATAACGCAACACGGTATCACGCCGCTGGTAATCCTCCGTGGCGCGGAGGGCATAGAAGCGGCTGGAAACCTTCGTTCCATATTGCTTGAGCAAGGCTTCGCGGTCGGTCTCTTCGCGGAACTGGAGCTGTGCCGCCGTGGGTGCAAGGTTCAAGCGGTAGAGTTCGAGCGTAACGCCTTCGATATTGGCATACGTCACGTTCGCATCGGTCTCGTAGTTCGGGTAAAGGAAGGGGATATCCACGTTCAGCATCGGACGGGTGATGTAGTCTATCTGCCCCTGCAAGTCCTTTGCCCATTCGCCCTTGGAGTACTTCGCCAGCCCTTCGCGAGCCGTCTCCACGGCTTCTTTCAAGCGGTTGGCATCGCGGTAAGCCACCACCAGCTTCACGTATGCATCCGCACATGCAGGCTGGCCGGCATACGTGTCAATCAACCCGTGCAGGCTGGCAATAAGCTCATCATCCGTGAGGCGGTACGGTTTAAAATTGTCCATCCTCCGTTTCTGGAACCAGAGTTTCGCCACTTCGGTGAGCAGGGCAGCCTCCCGGTTCTGTGCTTGCTTATAATAATCTATCAGCCCGTCATACAGTTCCATGCACGCTTTCGCCTTGGGCAGGTGCGCCGGACTATACAGGGTGGACATCTGCTGGATAGCCGTACGGGTGAGCAAGTCCAGCATATTGTCATTGAAATACCGCTCGCTTTGCTTGCCCGATTCGGTCATCGGGCGGAACTCTTTGGCTGAAGTGCGTCCCAGCACCTCCTTGGGAGCCACCGAAGCACGGAAATAAGCGATAGCCGCCTCCATGCTGTCCGGTTCGTTTGCCATCATCCAAGAGCCCACAATGCTATGCAACACGGCACGCCCTACGGTATCGTTTTCCTCCTCCGCCCATTGCCTCAACGCTGCATATTCCACTTCGGCACTATCGGGCGTAAGCGAAACCTGCTGGGAAGCCCGCACCAAGTGCGCCTTCATCAGCTGAGGCAGGTTGCGTTCTGCTTTCGCTTTTGCATAAATCTTCCCTGCCGTAGCGATGACCGACTTAGGCAGGTCTTTCTTCTGATACATTTCCACTTCTTTCCATAGCTGGTCGTAGCTCTGTGCCAGCACCGGAAAGGGCAGCATGCCGATGAATATCGCCATCAGCACCTGCAATAGTCTGTTCGTCTCCATATGGTTTTCGTTTGGTTTTTCTAAAGTAACGAAATATTTCCCAAACTCCTGCATCAGTATCCATTAAAATAAACAAAAAACGGAAGAAAAAGCCCATAGGCACCCTTCTCCCGTCTGCTTGCGTAAGGAATATCGTCTGCAAAAATCCAACCAACTATATGCGTCCGGACACGCAAACATTATCTCAGCTAGTTTTATTGCAATGAAACAAAAGTTTCAGTGCACTGAAACCAGCGATGAAAGGGCATGTGTTGCGCAACGGAACAAACCACCCCCCTGAAGGGAGCCGATTACAGCACACGGATGACACAGGCAAATGCCGTGTCATCCGTGTATTAACCTGCGTGCCATGCTGATTTATCCGGCAGCAGTTCTTGGCAAAAGCGTTTTATTTTCTGAAATCGAACATCAGGTTCAAGTGCAAGCCTTCGTCTCCACTCTTGATGCGGATATTGCCCGGCTGGCTGTTCGGTCCCTGCTGTTCGATAGGCTTGAACGACCATATTGCCGGAATATCCAGCAAGAACGAAATATCACCTTCAGGGAAAGCAGGCATAATCTTCTTTTTCCTGCCTGCTTCTGCCGGCGTAAAGATGCGGTAGAAAATACCATCGTTACGCGAATAGACCGTAAACGGTGTCGTATCACTCTCCAGCGTTGCCCAATACATATTGGCATGGAATCCCTTAAACTCCGGATAAACCAGATTTTCATAACTCTCGCCGGTCACGGTATTGTTGTAATCCTTGTGCCAGATGTCGTAATTGGTGCCCGGTATGCGGTTCTTCCATACGCGGTACGGGCCACGTCCCATCCATTTCATGCCTGTGCATTGCGTCTCAGGGTAAGAGAAGGTCAAGCCCAGGTTGTACACTTTGGTATCCATAAAGGCATCATCGAAACCACCTCCTCCCGAAGCACGGTTCAGCAGGATAGCATCCATATAAAGCAAGCCCTGGTCGGTGAGGCGCCATACGATAGAATCTACACCACCTTTATACTTGGCACAGAACACGGCACCATCGGCGGCACGGCGCACATAGCTCTCCGCCGCCTCGAAACGCATCTTCATACCCACTGCTACCGGACCGTCTTTGAAAGGTATCTCCTTATCGCCCGAAAGCACACGGGTAATCATACCTGTCGCAGCATCGAAGGTGACGCTTACCTGCTCGCTCCGCAAAGTAAACGCATTATCTTCTTTCACCGCCTCGGCAGGGCGAACGGCTTGCAAGGTCATCGGTGTAGAAGCAAGGTGACGCTCGAAATAGGGTTTTGCAAAATGAATGGGATAAGTCCAGGTACACATGCTATGTCCGTCCTTATCAAAAGCCTCCAGCTTCAGGACATCTCCTTCACGAAAAGCATCGGGAAGCGCAAAGCGTGCCTTACCTGTTTCGCCGGGATTGAGTGAAGGAAGCTGTACATCACCACTTGCCAGCACAACGGAAGCCCCACCTCCCTGCAAAGGAGTAGGACAAGCCAGCACACTGTATGTCATCCGGCATTCCTTCAGATTGGTATAGGTGTATTCGTTGGTCAGGAAAAACGACCCGTCGAAATGCGGCGTAATCATCAGCGGTTTCAACTGAATGGGAGACCATTGTGCCCGGATGGCATAAAAGCTTCCTTCTTTCTCACGGCGCGGTCCCACAATACCATCCGGCGCATTGGAGCCATCCGAATCCAGAATGCCACCCTTATCGGTACGCTTGGGAGCCTCATCACTGAACACCCAGATAAAACCTCCGGCAAACAACGGATTGGTGCACCAGCGGTCCCAAAAGTCACGCAAGCCAGCCCCACCTCCCTGGTCGTACATGGCATGCATGAACTCGGTGGGCATAAACACTTTATAACCGTTGGTAAAGCGTCCTACTCCGGTCAGGTAAGCCGGATAATGGTGCGTATCCAAATCGTTGAAGTCTGCCCACGGATGAATGACGTGACGCTTCTGGAAGGGGTCGTGCTTGGCAAACTCACCATCATTGTTCACGTTCCATCCGCCCTCATTACCGTTGCTCCATATAACGATGGAAGGATGATTCACATCGCGCTCTACCATTTCCTTTATCAGTTTGGCACCGATTTTCGTATCATAATGCCCGTGCCAGCCGGAAAGCTCGTCAATGTAGACCAATCCAAGCGAATCACACATATCCAGGAAGTGTTCATCGGGCGGATAGTGCGAACGCACGGCATTCATGTTCATCTCCTTAATCAACAAAGCATCCTGACGGCTCATATCGGCACTGGTGGTACGTCCGCCGTCTACCGAAAACGAATGACGGTTGACACCTTTCACTACCAGCCGCGTACCGTTCAGGTAAAGCCCGTCTTGTGGAAAAAACTCTACGGTACGGAAACCTACACGCTCCTCGCGTGTCTGCACCACTTTGCCGGCAGGGTCTTTCAGTTCCATGTGTGCCACGTAAAGATTAGGTGCCTCGGTAGACCACGTCTTAACATTTGCCCACGCACCTTCCACCTGCTGCTCGGTGCCTGCACCGGAAATGCGGAACGTAAGCTGTTCTTTTCCATCGGCCGTCAACAAGGGCTTCCCATCTTTCAATCCCCGCATAGAAACGGTCCATTCGTAACCTGAAGCATCGGCACTCATCCGCAACGAAGCCCGGAAAGTTCCGTCGGCCTGTGCATCCAAGACATAATGGTCGACCGACACGGCAGGCAGAACTTCCAGCCATACCGGACGGTAAATGCCTCCGTACAGCCACCAGTCGGCACGGCGTTCGGCTGCATTGACCGACTTGTCCGCCGATTCTTTCGCCACCTTGACTTCCAGGGTATTCTTTTTGCCCGGTTTCAGAAGTCCGGTTATATCATAGCTGAACCGATAGAAAGCTCCTTGGTGGATGTCCCCGGCAGACTGACCGTTGATTTTCACCTCGGCATCGGTCATCACCCCATCAAAAAACAGTTTGACCCGTTCGCCTTCTTTCCACTTCGGCGCCTTGAACTGATAACGGTAAGTACCGGTCTCCTCACTAGGCTTAGCACCCTTGATGGTATAAAAACGTCCGTAAGTATAGTTGCCAAAACCCTGTAATTCCCAACACGAAGGCACTTCAATCGGTTTCCATTTCCCCGAATTCTGTCCTTCTGAACAAAAGAATTCCCACGTACGGGTATCATCAACTCCTGTCCCCGACAGGTAAATGCGTTCGGGATGAGGAGCCTGAGCCTGCAATGCCATGCCGCCACACAGGCAGCAGGCAAAGAAAGCTTGTCGAAAAATGTTGTTTCTCATGCTAGCTTTTATATTACTTGTTAATGAATGGTCACCATCGTTGCCCCGAATCCGTATTCGCGGAACGAAGCGTCCTGGCTGGAGTAGTTCTTATACTTGCGCTTCAACTCATCCAAGATGGCACGGCGCAACACGCCATCTCCTTTACCGTGGATAAAGACGATGCGCTGCCCTTTCTTGTTCTTGTATTCGTTCAGTGTCTTGTGAAACACATCCAACTGGTAGTTCAGCATCTCGCTATTGCTCATTCCGTTCGTATCATCCAGCAACTCATGGATATGCAAGTCAACTTCCACAATGTCGTTCTTCACCTTGGGCTGGTGCTTTTTCGGTACCTTTGGCTGGTCGGGCACGGTTTTCTGCAACAAAGCTTCCCGGATGTCATCGGCCGAAACAAAGACCTGCTTTACGGATTCATCATCACGCACGACATCATACATCAAGGCCGGTTCGGCAAAGAAATCGGTCTGCTGGAATGTATGAAGCTTGTAGAATTTCACGGTATCGACACGCAACTCCATCGATACGGCATTTTTCAGCAGGAAAGTACGGTCGTCTTTATATGCCAACAACTGTACAGCCACATGTTCCATGCCGTTCAGTGCAGACTTATCAAATTCTTCCAGATGCTGTTTCATATTGGGAGCCACCGTACCCCGGCTTCGTAACGTCCAGCTCTTTCCTTCGGCGGACAGATACAGGTAATCGATGAAATAATTGCTGTCGTTTACCAGATAGGCATCAAAGGCCGTTGCCGAGATTGCTTTTACATCCTGTGGCACGTATGCCAGATATACATTCAGCACATCATTCCCTTTTATTTCAGGTGCCCGGTAAGTAATGGGTTTTTCCTCTTCTTCAGGCTCCTCTTCCACCTCCGGAGCTCCCTGCTTCTTACCGGTCTTCAACGGGATATTATAATCATCAGTCTGTATCACCACGCATTCTTTTACCAGCATCGGTATCTCGAATCCGTCTTCATCCTCTACCAAGGCTATGTCTTTACCTTGAAAACCTTTCACGATTCCGCCTCCTACTTCGCTCAGGAAACGTACTTTATCTCCTATTTTCATATCGCTTGTCTTTTTTTATGAATTGTCACACAAAGGTAGAAAAATTATTCATTCGATTAACAATTCACATACTTTTGCCCCTATTTTTACGTTTTCTTTACTTGCAAATTCGATTTTTTCTTGATAACTTGCCTTTGATTTTTCAACCAAGCTCTATTTTAATATATAATAAGGAGGCTATTATGAAAAAAGTATTGAAAATCGCAGGCATCACACTAGGCGTGCTCCTGATTCTGATTTTGGTTCTTCCATTTGCTTTTCAAGGAAAAATAGAAAAACTTGTCAAGCAGGAAGGCAACAAAATGCTGAATGCACAATTCGACTTCAGTGCATTGGACATCAGTCTGATACGCAATTTCCCGTCGGCTTCAATCACCCTGGAAGACTTCTGGCTGAAAGGAGCAGGCGAATTTCAAAACGATACGCTGATTCAGGCGGGCGAGCTGACCGCAGCCGTCAACCTGTTTTCACTCTTCGGCAACAGCGGATACGATATATCCAAAATCATCATCGAAGATACCAAAGTGAAAGCCATCGTCCTGGAGAACGGACACCCCAACTGGGACGTAATGAAGCCATCTGCCGACACAACCGATACGGAAGAAACCCCAACCGAAAGCGCACCGATACGCATCAAGCTGCAAAAACTTTCGATAAAAGACCTTTCCGTAAGCTACGATGACCGGCAGGGAGGCATGTATGCAGCCATCAACCACCTGAATGCCACATGTTCGGGCGATTTCGGTAGTGAACGTACCACGGTAGACCTGAGTATGGAAACTCCTTCGCTCACCTACCGCACCGGAGGCATCCCCTTCCTGAACAAAGCACGGCTGGAAGCCGATATGAATGTAGATGCCGATTTTGCCAACAACAAGTATACGCTGAAAGACAATACCATCAGCCTGAACGCCATTCAAGTAAACATTGACGGATGGGCAGCCATGCAAAAGAACGGTATCGGCATGGACATGAAACTGAATACAAACGAAGTGGGATTCAAGGAACTGCTTTCGCTTATCCCTGCCATCTATGCCAAAGACTTCCAAGACCTGAAAACGGACGGCAAAGCAAGTCTTACGGCATTTGCCAAAGGTATCCTGGGACAAGACCAAGTACCGCAGTTTGAAGTCGCGCTGGACGTAAAAGACGGAATGTTCCGCTATCCTTCCCTGCCTGCCGGTGTGGAAAACATAAACATCGCCGCCAATGTGAAGAATGCAGGGGGAAACATCGATGCAACGGAAATAACAGTCAGCCCCTTCGATTTCGTATTGGCTGGTAATCCGTTCAGCCTGAAAGCCTCGGTAAAAACACCGGTAAGCGACCCAGACCTGCAAGCCTCAGCCCAAGGGACACTCGACCTGGGCAAGATAAAGGAAGTCTATCCACTGGAAGATATGACCCTGAACGGCACCATTCAAGCCGACATGAACCTTGCCGGAAAACTTTCGTACATCGAAAAAGAACAATACGGCCAGATGAAAGCGGCAGGCAGCATCCGGCTGAACAACATGAAGCTGAACCTACAGGATATGCCGGCCATTGACATCCAACGTTCTACCTTCAGCTTCTCGCCCCGCTACCTGCAACTGAGCGAAACAACCATCAACATCGGACAGAACGACCTGACCGTAGACAGCCGCTTCGAAAACTACCTGGGATATGCATTGAAAGGCTCCACATTGAAAGGAAACCTCAACATCAGCAGCAACCACATTCATGTAAACGACTTCATCAGCAGCGATACAACAACCGTACAGGCCCCGGAAACCCATGATAGCACAACCGTTTCCTCTTCGGAAGCCGGTGTTATCCGTATTCCGGAAAACATCGACTTCACCATGCAAGCAAACCTGAAAGAAGTTTTGTTCGACAAGATGAAACTGGAAACGGTAAGCGGTGTACTGACCGTAAAAAACGGTACCGTCGACATGCGTAACCTTTCTTTCAACACCATGGGAGGAAGCATTACGGCAAACGGTGCCTACTCAGCCCCCAAAGGAGTACAACCGCACCTGAACGCCGGATTCGACATGAAAGGCATCGGATTCGCCCAAGCATACGAAGAACTGGGACTGGTACAACAACTGGCACCTATCTTTTCCGGACTGAAAGGCAACTTCTCGGGCAACTTGAAAATAAACACGCCACTTGATGAGAAAATGAGTCCGGTCATGCAACAAGTACAAGGCAGCGGAAGCCTGTCGACCAAAGACCTGAGCCTGAGCGATGTGAAATTTATCAACCAGGTAGCCGACATCGTAAAGAAACCCTCGATGAAAGATATCCAAGTGAAAGACCTGAACCTCGATTTCGAGATAGCCGACGGAAGAGTCACCACCCAGCCATTCGACTTAAAACTGGGTGATTATACCATGAACCTTTCCGGCTCTACCGGACTGGACCAGACCATCGACTACACCGGCAAGATAACCTTGCCTTCAGGAGGTATCGGCTCGAAGCTGGGAACCGTAGACATGACCATCGGCGGAACCTTTACCTCGCCCAAAGTAGGCATCGACATGGCGAGCCTTGCCAAAAACGCTGCAGAACAAGCCTTAAAAGGACTGGTAAAAGGAAATGACGAAAACGGTGAAGAAACAAAAGAAAAAGAATCGGTCATCGACAAGGCACTCAACCTGTTCAAGAAAAAGAAATAAGACCAGGCACAAAGCCTGAAACGGCAAAAGCCGATGCGCATCCCTGCGTATCGGCTTTTCCGAATTACTAATTAAGTAAAATGCACGACAGGAACGCTTTCCCGTCTTTTTTGATAGAGATATTATCGAAGGGGATTTCTATTCCCTTCTTTCTTATAACACTTCCGGGACTGAAATTGTTTTCAACCATATAAAAAAATATGAATTGGCATTTTGCAAACATTCATTTATCCTAATACACCAGGCAAACGTTATCCACCCACAGTGTATTGCCCGGCGAACCGACAAAGGCACCGCCCAGACTGGACGTAAACTGCAGAATGAGATGAGTAGGTGTTTCATCGGCATCCGCCCATCCGTTTTCCTGAATCAAGACACTCTCACCCTTGCTATTGCGTGCATGATAATTGCCCACACCCAGTTTCATCAGTTCGGCATCGTAATAAGAAGTATGCGATATATCTCCGTAATGAATATCATAAGTCGCCTTGTTGCGCCAGCCTTCAGTCTGCTGATAACGGATAACCGCCGTACCGATACGCTTGGCTATGATATTGCCCTCGGCATCCTCGGTGCGCTTCTGAAGCAAGCAGGTCATAATGGCACAGTCTTGCCCCGGAACAGTGCTTTTCCGGCTGAATCCCGTCTGACGGATGCGATTCGGCTCACCCGACATTTTTACCTTGTAATCGTAACGGATAGCCTTAGGACGGGAATTAAAACGTACGCCCATATTCAAGGCTTTCTCGCCTTCCTTCGTTCCGGTGATAGGTTCTTTCATATCGCCCAGGAACAAGGAACCGGAAGCCAGCACCGTGATATTCACCACTCCCAAAACCTTGACACTTTCGATATGCGTTTCCAGACGGGCACAATAGCCCCCTCCCCTCTGTTCGGGATAAACACTGGTATTGGTCTTGACAATCCCCATCACCTTTGCCATAACATTGGAATTTCCCCACGGCGAACCTCCCTGGTTCACATACGGGGTATTCCCATCCAGTTCTTTCACAGGCCCTACTTCATAAAGCAGTTTCGTATCGCCGCCAATAATACCCGATTCGTGAATCTTGCGCGTAATCCACTGGTCCATATCACCATATTTCAGAGGAACGACTTTCTCCTGCGCATTCATAAAAAGAGGAAATGCCATCGCCAGCACTCCGAACATCCATTTCATCTTTCTCATGTATTATTCTACCTTATTTTAATTTGCGGGCAAAGTTACAAAAAAAAGCGATAGCCAAAAGGCTACCGCTCTAAATCTGAATTATCGGATATTATTTCCGGTCTATTTACTATTTGGCATAAAGCAGCCACGCACCCTGGAAATCCTTGCGGTCGGGATACTTGGCTTTAAAAGCGTCGCGGGCAGCCGAAGCCTCTTCGTGTGTATCATAAGAAGCCACAATGACGCGGTACATATTCTTTTCAGCATTATATACCACCTTGGCATTATACCCTTCGCCATCCATCTGCCCTTTCAGACCGTCGGCGTTTGCCTTGATACCGAAACTTCCGCATACCACACTGTATGCCTTCAGCCCGTCACCCGAAACCAGTTCTACCTTTTCTTCACGGACCGGCGCCGTAGTCACAGGGGCAGGAGTTGTAGGAGCAGGAGTAACAGGAGCTACCGGAGCAACTGTCTCCGCCGGAGCCTCACTGGTTGCGGCTTCTGCCAATTCTTGTTGTTTCGCTTTTTCATAAGCCTTTTTATAAGCACTTTCGCTTGACTTACAGGATGAGAATGCCAAAGCTACACACAATCCCATTCCCAATACAACAACTTTCTTCATTTGTCTTGAATTTATAGATTTAACTTTTCCGTTTCTTCTCGTTTTATTTTTTGCAAAAGTAGCAATATCTCCCTAGTCTTGCTATTAAAATCTGTTAATAATGCAAGATATTATGGGATTTGTCAAATATTTCGTCCAAAAATGATGCATTATAATCAGAATTTTCTTAGATTTGTAAGCGTAATAACTAAAAAAACGTTTTGATATGAAAGCATTGAATGTAGTAGCTGCATTCTTGGGTGGGATTGCCATTGGTGCAGCAGCAGGTATTTTATTTGCTCCGGAAAAGGGTGCCGACACACGTAACAAAATAGCTGAGCTTTTGCGTAAAAAAGGTATCCGTCTGAACCGTGAAGAAATGGATGATTTGGTTGACCAAATCGCATCGGAAGTAAAAGATGCCGACTAATCATGAGCATGAACTTCAAGAGGGTGTGGTAAAAGGAAAATTTTAGCACACCCTCTTTTTTAAACCTCCAGAAACTATGTTTGCTAACGACAAAAGCATTGACAACCTGCAAGACCTCTTCAAGGAATTCAGGAAATACCTTGAACTGCAAGGACAATACCTCCGGCTGGAAGCGATAGAAAAACTCACCATCCTGCTCTCTACACTGATTCTGATTTTCATCCTGGTGACCGTAGGAGTGATGGCTCTTTTCTATTTCTCGTTCATGCTGGTATATGTACTTGCCACCGCCGTGGGAAGCCTGATAGCGGGCTACGCCATTGTAGGCATCCTGCTGATTGCGATAGCCCTGCTCATCTATCGCTTCCGCGTACCACTTATCTTCCAGCCGATGGTCAATTTCCTGGCACGGCTATTTTTGGATGACACAAAGAAAACAGAACCATGAACAATCTACCACCGAACCACTATACCCTGGAAATGATCCGCCAGCAACGGATAGATAAAAAAAAGGAAATCCTCCAGTCAAAAGAACAGATGCTCCACCTTGCCCATCAACTCTTTGCCCCGCCACAAAGCAAAAACAAATTTGAAGGGATGATGCAACATGTCAACATGGGCATCGCCGCCTACGACGGACTGATGACAGGCATCAAAGTATTACGCCGCGTACGTGCTTTCTTCGGAAGCGGCAAAAGAAAAAGATACTAAGAAGCTGTTTTGAATTTCTCCAAAAAGTTTTTCTTGGCTTGATGTATCTGTTTTCGTGTGTGCTTTGGGCGATTTTTTGGTCCTTTTCGCTCCTGTTCTTCGTCAGATAGCCCGCTATCTTCCTCATCACAGAAGCGAAAATGCCTCAAAAACTCATCCCAAATCATCGCACGATAAATTCAAAACAGCTTCTAAGAGCCTGTTTAAATTTATCCGCAAAATGCCAATAGGATGAAGGTGAAATGCATTCATCCATAAATTCTAAAGACAATATGAAACTGAAAAAACTATTCTTTACACTTGCCCTTATGCTGGGCTGCATCACCGCATCGGCACAAACCGATTCTACCTTCTACATCAAAGGACCGATGGGACGGCTGGCGGCACGCCTGCAGCTCCCCGCACTCCAACAAGGAGAAAAATGCCCGATGGTCATACTCTGCCACGGATTTACCGCCAATATGCAAGGACCCTTGTTCGACACCATCAGCGACAAGCTGACAGAAGCCGGAATCGGCGTGGTGCGTTTCGACTTCAACGGACATGGAGCAAGCGAAGGTGATTTCATCAATATGACCGTCCCCAATGAAATAGACGATGCACTGGCCGTCATAGCCTTTACACGCAACCTGCCGCAAACCGCCAGCATCTCCCTGCTGGGACATTCGCAAGGAGGGGTGGTTTCGGCAATGACCGCAGGACGACTGGGCAAATATGCCATCCGGAGCGTAGTACTGATGGCACCTGCCGCCGTATTGCGCGATGATGCCCTGCGGGGCAACACAATGGGAGTCGTATACGACCCCTGGCACGCCCCTGAATACATCACCATGCCTTCAGGACACAAACTGGGAAGAAACTACATCCAGACCGCCCTCGAACTGCCGATATATGAAACGGCAAGCCGGTACGACGGCCCTGTACTTGTGATACACGGAATGGACGACCGGATAGTACCTTACACTTACGGAGAAAGGTTCCACCAGACCATGAAGAAAAGCGAAATGACCCTGATACCGGGAGAAAACCACGGATTCGGCGCCAACTTGCAATATGCCACCTCTGTAGCTTCTTCGTGGCTGATAAAAAAATTGAAAGACGGAAAATAAGAACCCGGCACCACTTGGTGCCGGCTTAACTTCTGCAAAGTTCTTTTAAAGTTCGGAAAAGCAGACGAAGCACATTTGGAACTGAAGCATAAAAAATCTATATTTGCTTGCTAATATTAAGAAGGAAATAATGAAACGAGTAAGTTCACTAACCGCTATACCCGCCGAAACCCACTTCATAGCAGGCATTGATGTAATCGGTAATCTTAAGAAACTTTTCGAAACTCCAGAGCAGATATCAGGGTGCCTGATATTGCTTTGTGTAAGAGGAAAATGCAAAATCACCATCCACCTGACCCAATACGAACTGAAAAAGAATACGATAGCCGTAATCTATCCCAACCAGTTCGTACAGATAACAGAGGATACACCCGATTGCCGGTTCGCCTTTGTCGGATTCTCCTCCACACTGATACAGCACCCTTTCCTGTTTTCCAACACAATACAGTATGCCCCCTCTATTCTGGAAGAACCGGTCATCAGCTTGTCTCCTGAAATGGCAGACCTGTTCGGCGATTATTTCAAAGTACTGATAAAGGCAAAAAGGCTGGGCAATGTGCTGATAAGGGAAGAACAGCTTCCGCTGATTCTGACCGGACTGATTATTGAATTGGGAAATATCAACAGGCAAGAACCACTGGCAAAAAACACCCAGCATTATACACGCAGCCAGGAAATCGTGAAAGAACTGATACGTGTCGTAGTAGAAAACTACAAGACCGAACGGAACATCTCGTTCTATGCCGACAAAATGCATCTTTCGCCCCAACACCTGAGCACCACCATCAAAAAAACAACAGGAAGGACGCTCACCGACATCATCTCGGCATTCGTCATCAAGGATGCACAAGCCAAACTACGCTCCACCGAACTGACCATACAGGAGATTGCCTATTCGCTGAACTTTCCCGACATCTCTTTCTTCGGGAAATACTTCAAGCGCTATACCGGAGTATCGCCCAAACAATACCGCAATATGAGGTAGGGGACTACCAGGGGACTAGGTGACTAGGGACTAGGTGACTAGGTTTCAGATACCATTGGGTCACCTAGTACCTAGTTCCCTAGTCACCTAGTACCTAGTCCCTAGTCACCTAGTACCTAGTCACCTAGTACCTAGTACCTAGTCACCTAGTTCCCTAGTACCTAGTACCTAGTCAAAAACTAAACCACCTCAATCCCCTGCTCCGCGCAAAGCTTGAGGCTCAGTTCTTTCAGCTTGAACTTCTGTATCTTTCCGCTTCCCGTCATGGGGAACTCCTTGACGAAGAAGATATACTTCGGTATCTTGTAGCGGGCAATCTTGCCCTCGCAGAACTCACGCACGTCGAACTCGTTCATCGTGCAGCCCTCGTGCAGGATGATGAAGGCACCTACCGCCTCGCCGTATTTCTTCGACGGCACACCTGCCACCTGCACATCCTTGATGCCCGGCATCTGGTAGAGGAACTCCTCTATCTCGCGCGGATAAATGTTCTCGCCCCCGCGGATTATCATGTCCTTGATGCGCCCCGTGATGCGGTAATTTCCGTGCTCGTCCTTCACGCCCAAGTCGCCCGAGTGCAGGAAACCGTTCCGGTCTATCACCTCGGCGGTGGCCTGCGGGTTCTTGTAATACCCCTTCATGTTGTTGTAGCCCCGGTTGCACATCTCGCCCTGCACGCCTACGGGACATTCCTCGCCCGTCTCGGGGTCGATAACCTTCACCTCGGTAAACTCGAAGTCACGCCCCACGGTGTTGAAGCGCACCTCGGCAGGGTCGTCTATGCGGCTATGCGTCATGCCCGGCGAAGTTTCGGTCAGCCCGTACACGCTGGTCACCTTCATATACATCTTCTCCTCCACCTGCTTCATCAGCTCCACGGGGCAGAGCGAGCCTGCCATGATGCCCGTACGCAGGCACGAAAGGTCGAACATGTCAAACATCGGGTGGTTCAGCTCGGCGATGAACATCGTAGGCACACCGTAAAGCGCCGTACAGCGTTCCTTATGGACGGATGCCAGCACCACCAGCGGGTCGAAACGTTCCACCATCACCTCCGTACAGCCGTGGGTGAGGCAATTCATCGTGGCAAGCACCACGCCGAAACAATGGAACAGGGGCACACATACGCACAGCTTGTCGTCTTGGGTAAACTTCATGTGCTCGCCCGTCAGGAAACCGTTGTTGGCAATGTTGTAATGCGTCAGCATCACGCCTTTGGGGAATCCCGTGGTGCCCGACGTATATTGCATGTTCACCGTGTCGTGGCAATTCACTTTCTTCTTGGCTTCCGCCAGCACATCATCCTCGATGTTGTTCCCCAGGAGCAAGATTTCCGCCGTGTTATACATCCCGCGGTATTTCTCCTGCCCGATATAGATAACGTTGCGCATGTAGGGGAAGCGTTTGCTCTTCATGTGCCCGCGCTCGAAAGTCTTCAGTTCGGGCAGCATCTTGTAGGTCATCTCCACAAAATTGCTGTCCCGCTCACCGTCTACGATGCAGAGGGTATGCATGTCCGAGTTCTCGCACAGGTATTCCAGTTCCGCCTGCTTGTAGTTGGTGTTCACCGTAACGGCTACGGCACCTATCTTGGCACAGGCATAGAGGAAGGTCAGCCAGTCGGGCACGTTTTTCGCCCAGATGCCCACATGTGTGCCATGGGTCACCCCGATGGCAAGCAGCCCCTTTGCCATGTTGTCCACACGGCGGTTGAACTGGCTCCACGTAAAGCGCAGGTTGCGGTCGGAATAAACCAAGTATTCTTTGTCCGGCGACACGGCAGCCCAGTGTTCCAGCCAGTCGCCCAATGTCCGTTCTGAAAGTTGAATCATAATATTTAAGTTTTCACCACAGATTACACAGATTAAAAATAATCGATTCATTCACCACAGAGGACACAGATTTAATTAATAATAAATAACGGCGGATGTTTCCGTTGCCAAGTATTAATTGTTAATTATTAATTGATAAAATCTGTGTAATCTGTGGTGAAACATACATCCACCGTCAAACCGGTGTATAAATCACCGCCAGAATCTGTGCCGCCTGTCCTTCGAAGGCATGCACGTGATGCGGCACGATGGAGTCGTAATAAATCGTGTCCCCCTCTTCCAGCAGGTAAGTATATTTCCCGTAATTGATTTCGAGCGTTCCTTTCAGCACCATGATGAACTCCTCCCCTTCGTGTGCCGACAGGGTAAAGGCATCGTTGTTCGCATCGATGTCGATGATGAACGGTTCCATGTGGCGGTCCGCCTTACTGCGCGAGAGCGAATGGTAGTGCATGTGCTGGCGTGCGTCGACGGCATTGTTCGAAAAGCTGATGGTGTCGTCCGCTTCTCCGCGGCGGCACACCACGGGGCCGTCTTCTTCCGACTGGTCGTCAAGGAAAGTCCCCAGCCGTACACCCAGTGCGCGCGCTATCTTCAGCAGCGGGGCAAGCGAGGGGATGTCAATGTTGTTTTCTATGCGTTCAATCTGTCCGGCGGTAAGCCCTGTACGTTCTGCCAGTTCATCGATGCTGATTTCCTTGGCGGTGCGCAAATCCTTTATTTTTTCTCCGATAATGTTCGTGCGATCCATAGTACGAATATTTTTATAAATTATACCGCCGACAAAGATAATAAAGTTTTCTTAATTGACAATGAACTGACATGCTAATGTGCCAATGTGTCAATAAATAATGAGATAATGTGCCAATAAATTATGAGATAATGTGCCAATAAATTATGAGATAATGTGCCAATAAATTATGAGATAATGTGCCAATAAATTATGAGATAACAAGCCATCCTGCCGGTGTGGCGGGGATGGCTTGAAGGACCGGCTTTCACAAGCAGACCCTACATATAGAGCATGAAAGTCATAAATCTGCCTCTGCGCCTCCACCCAAGGCATGATACAAGTTAATGACACCCTGGATTTCCTGATAACAGTCTGAAGCACAATCCAGCCTTGCAGACAAGAGCGACTGGCGGGCGGTGAGCACTTGCAGGTAATTGGTCGTGCCGTATTCCATCAGCAGTTCAGTGTCGTGAACTGTTGTTTGCAGATGCTTCACCTGTTCCTCGTCCAGCCGGATACGTTCACGGGCGGTTTGCCATTGGATAAGAGCGTTATTCACTTCTTTTCCGGCATCGAGCAGCGATTGACGGAATGTGAGCAAGGCTTCTTCCTGTTGTGCCTTCGCTGTTTTCAGATTGGCAATGTTCTGCCCACGATTGAATATAGGCTGTACTAAAGACCCGATGGCTTGCAGCAGCCAACTCCCCGGATTTGTAACGACGGCTCCTCCGTTATTGGTCCAGCCTGCCGAACCGCTTAACGTAATGCTGGGATAAAAAGCGGCACGTGCCTGGTTGGTGACATAAAAAGCCTGTTTCAATGCTGCCTCAGCCTGCCGGATGTCGGGACGGCGGGAGAGCAGTTCGAGAGGTACCCCTGTAGACAGGCGTTGAGGAAACCGCTGATTGCTCAGGTTCCCGCGCTGGATACGGTGAGACACTTCGCCCAAGACGGAAGACAAGCTGTTCTCTGTTTCGGCTATTTGTTGTTGCAGGCTGAGCAGGGATGCTTCTGCCGAGGCACGGCTCGCCTCTGCCTGGCTTACGGTGGCACGGTCGGCTTCACCTGCCTGCATCAGTACATAGAGGCTATGGACGTAATCTTTCCAGCTTGCAACCGTTTCGGATGTGATGCGCTCCTGTTCGTCCAGCATCAGGAGGGTGTAATAACTGTCCGCTACAGTGGCTATCAGTTGGGTTTGTACAGCTTGATGGTAAGCATCGCTTTCCTCCAGTGCGGCACGTGCGCTGCGTTTGGCATTGGTCAGTTTGCCGAAAATATCTATTTCCCAGCTTGCCGAAGCCCCTACCTCGTATGTCTTGCTGGTTTTGCTACCATCCAGGCTGCTCAGTGTGCCTTGAGGGTCAAGCTGCACGGAAGGGAGGTAAGCAAGTTTGGCAGAGACAAGCTGTGCCTGCATTTCTTTCACTTTCAGGTAAGCGATACGCAGGTCGGTGTTCATTTCCAATGCCTGTTGTATCAAGGCTTGCAGATAAGGGTCGGTGAAAAGTTCTTTCCACGACAGGTCTGCGACCGAAGAAGCGGTATCAGCCTTTACTTCTGTCCGGTAAAGACTGTCTGCCGCTACGGAGAGTTCCGGGCGTTCGTATCGGTTGTAAATGCCGCAACTTCCCAATAGACATACCGTTGCGGCTGTGAATAATAGTTTTCTCATATATATAAAAGGTGTGTCGAAATAAAAATATATCAGAACATCATACCTTGCTTTTTGCGGGCGCGATACCATAGCGTGTATGGCGGTGCGCCCACAAATCGCAAAGCAAAAAGTTAGTCATCATCGTGCTTTCTTGCAGGCATCAACCGTTCCTGCATGGCTTGGAAGACGATGAACAGTGCAGGTACTGCAAAGAGTAAGGCAAGGGTGCCCACAATCATACCGCCTACCACTCCGGTACCCAACGAAATGTTTCCATTGGCTCCGGCACCCGAAGCGAACACCAAGGGCAACATACCAATGACCATACAGAGAACGGTCATGATGATGGGGCGCAAGCGGACAGTTGCGGCGGATACGGCTGCCTGGGCAAGACTCATGCCTTGCCGGCGGCGTGTGGCTGCATATTCGGTGACCAGAATCGCTGTTTTTGCCAGCAGTCCGATGAGCATAATCAGTCCGGTCTGCATGTAGATGTTGTTCTCCAGCCCACACAGGTTACTCAGGGCAAAGCTTCCCAACAGCCCAAACGGCACACTCAACATAACCGCCAAAGGAATGAACAGGCTTTCGTAAAGAGCGCAAAGGATGAGGTAGACGAATACGATGCAGATGGCGAACACGATGATGGTATTCGAACCGCTTCCCGCCTCTTCGCGGGTGATGCCTCCGTATTCGTAACCATAGCCCACGGGCAAGGTCTGTTGCGCCACTTCTTCCACCGCCTTGATGACATCGCCCGAGCTGTAGCCGTCGTTCATCATGGCGTTTACCTGGATGCTGCTGTACAGGTTGAAGCGTGTCAGGGTTTCGGGACCATACGTCTTGGTCAGGGTAACGAACTGCCCGATAGGAGCCATTCCCCCCTCATCGGTGCGGACAAACATGTTGTTGAGCGCATCGGTGTCCAGGCGGAAATTCTTGTCTGCCTGCACATAAACGCGGTAGAGCTTGGAGAAACGGTTGAAGTTGGACGAGTAGCTGCCTCCGATATACCCCGACATCACGCTCAATACATCGGTGGGCGACACGCCCATCCGCTTGCACCGTGCGGCATCCACCTCCACTTTGTATTGGGGAAACTTCGTGTCGAAAGTGGAATAAGCCGTTTGCACTTCGGGACGCTGGTTTAGTGCGGCGATAAACTTGTCGGCATGGCTTTTCAGTGTCGTGATGTCGCCTCCGGCACGGTCTTGGATATAAACTTCCACACCGCTTCCTGTGCTATATCCCATGATGGTGGGTTGGGCAAAGGCGAAAAGTTTGGCACTGTGTACGTTGGCGGTACGGCGGTATATCTCCTCGATGACGGCGGTGATGTAGTCTTCGTCCTCCTGCCGTTCGTCCCAATTTTTCAGCTTGACGATGAGCATACCGCCGCTGGCTGCCTGTCCTCCCAACATGCTGTAGCCCGCCACGTTGGAGTAACGCTCTATCTGTGGGATGTCCTTGAGGCAGGCTTCCACTTCCGCCATAGCCTTAATGGTTTGCGACAGACTGCTGCCCGGAGGCGTGGTCACGTTGACGAAAACGGTACCCATGTCTTCATCGGGCACCAGTCCGGTTTTGGTGTTTTTCATCAGCACCGCAAGCAGGGTGATGGAAGCGATGACTCCCGCGCCTACCAGCCACTTGCGTCGGAAGAACCATTTCACACCGCTCTTATAACGCAGCACGAGGCGGTTGAACGAGGTTTCGAATGCCTGATGGAACCGGGACGAGAAACTCAGCTTCTGTCCGCTCGCCTTATCGGCATGAGGAGTCATCAGCAGGGCGCAGAGGGCAGGACACAGCGTCAGTGCATTGACGGCGGAGATGCCTACCGCTACCGCCATGGTCAGCCCGAACTGCATGTAGAACGTACCGCTGGTGCCACCCATGAACGAAGTGGGGATAAACACCGCCATAAAGACTAATGAGATAGTAACGATTGCCGTCGCGATGCCGTCCATCGCCCGGTTGGTTGCCTGATAGGGCGAGCGTATGCCTTCATCGAACTGTGCCTGCACCGCTTCTACAACAACAATTGCATCGTCGACCACCGTCCCGATGACCAATACAAGGGCAAACAAGGTCAGCAAGTTCAGCGAGAATCCTGCCACGTAGAGAAAAGCAAATGTTCCCACCAGCGACACGAGAATGGATATGGTCGGGATGATGGTGGAACGGACGCTTTGCAGGAAAACGTACACTACGAGGACGACAAGAATAATGGCTTCTATCAACGTCTTCACCACTTCGTGAATGGAAGCGTCGAGAAACTCTTTCGTACTCATTAGGTCGACCAGCACCAGCCCTTTGGGCAGTTCCTGCTGCACTTCTTCCATCAGTTTGTCTATCTCGCTGATGATTTCATTAGCGTTCGAGCCTGCCGTTTGCGAAATCATGGCGGTGGCTCCCGGATGTCCGTCTACTTCACTGCTGTGGCTGTAGCTTTGCGTCCCCAGTTCCACGGTGGCGATGTCTTTCAGGCGGAGCACTTCACCACTTTCCAAGGATGTAATGACCAGATTGCCGAACTCTTCGGGCTTCTCGTAGCGTCCGCGGTATTTCAAGGTATATTGGAACGCGTTTTCCGAATCCTCACCCAAAGTACCCGTAGCGGCTTCCACGTTCTGCTCGTCAAGCACAGCCGTCACATCGGCAGGCACCAGTCCGTATTGCGCCATCTTTTGCGGGTCGAGCCAGATGCGCATGGCGTAGTCATCTCCCATGACATTGACGTTTCCCACGCCGCTGATACGCGACAGCCGAGGCTCGATGTTGATTTTGAAGTAGTTGTTGATGAATGTCTGGTCGTACGAGTCATCGGGCGAATAGAGGGCGATGATTTTCAGCATCGAGTTCTGCCGCTTTTCTACCGTTACACCGATTTGGGTCACTTCGGCAGGCAGCAGTCCTTCGGCTTCGCTCACACGGTTCTTGGTGTTGATGGTCGCCATATTGGGGTCGGTGCCTTGCTTGAAGTAGACGGTGATGTCGCCGGCACCGGTATTGGTAGAGGTGGAAGTCATGTAAATCATATCCTCTACGCCGTTGATGGCTTCTTCCAGCGGGACGACAACCGATTTCTGTACGGTTTCGGCATTGGCACCGGTGTAAGTGGTCGATACCATGACGGTAGGCGGTGCGATATCGGGGTATTGCTCCATCGGCAGGTTGGCCAAGCCGATAAGCCCCACCAACAGAATAAGCACCGATATCACACAGGCAAGGATGGGGCGGTTTATAAAAGTTTGTAATTTCATAATCGTTTTCCGTTAAAATCATTCATTAGACAAATGTTATCAGTTATTGCTTTCCGATAGCAATCGGTGTACCTTCTTGCAGAAGCCCTGCCCCTTCCGCTACAATAACATCGCCGGCTTTCAGTCCTTGTGTCACGATGTATTCTTTACCGTCGTTGACCGGGAAGACGGTAACAGAAGCCGATGTCGCTTTACCGTCTACCACGCGATAAACAAACACTTTGTCTTGTATTTCATAGGTTGCCTCCTGCGGCACAACAAGCACGCTGTCCATCCGGTAAGGGAAGACAATGGTTCCGCTTCCCCCGTTCCGCAACATCCGTTCGGGGTTGGGGAAAGTGGCACGCAGGCTGACCGCTCCGGTTCCGGTATCAATGGTGCCGCTTATCGCGTCTATCTTTCCTTTGTGGGTGTACATCAACCCGTCGCTCAGGCGAAGCGATACTTCCGGCATCTGCTTCATTGCCTCTTCCAAGGTCCCGCTCTCGCGCACCAGTGTCAGTATCTGATTTTCGGTCATCGAGAAATAAACATACATTTCTTCATCATCCGACACCGTGGTGAGCGGTGTGGTGATGGAAGCGTCTACCAGTGCGCCTACACGATAGGGTATCATGCTTGCCACCCCGTCTACCGGACTTTTCACTTCTGTATACGACAAATCATTCCGTGCGCTGGTTTCGGCAGCCTGCGCCTGCTCCAATGCGGCTTCGGCTTCCAGCAACGAGTTGCGTGCCGTTTGCAGGTCGAAAGCCGACACGACGTGTTCCTCAAACAGATTTTCCTTGCTGTTTTCCGTCATCTTAGCGGTGGCAACAGATGCTTCCGTACTCTTTACATTGGCTAGAGCCGTTTGCAACGCCGCCTGATAAGGCACTTGGTCGATAACGAAGAGAGTTTGTCCTTTGCTGACTTTTGCTCCTTCTTCGATGCATACATCTGTGATGGTGCCGCTTACCTGCGGACGTATCTCCACGCTTTGCCGTCCGTTGATGACGGCGGTATAATCGCGCGTCAGCGTACGGCTTTCCACCGCCACAGTCATGGTCTTGTAGGTGCTCTCTCCTGCACCTGCCGGTTTTTCCTTACAGGACGTTGCCAATAGCAGACAACCGATTCCTGCACATGCTAACATTCTTTTCATTCTTAATTTGCTTTGCTTTTTTAACTTAAAATTTGCCGCAAATGTAAACAGTGCTATCGGTATGCTTTTGGTTACGATTCACATATTGTTGGTTTCAATCCGGAGCTTAAGGCTTTTTTGCTTTAATAGTTCTAATAAGTGGAAAAAGGCTTTGGAAGACAACTGGGTTCTGTTATTTTTGCGAAAAATCAAGCAATGATGGAAAGTCTTAAGGAAAAAGTGGTAGCTTGGATTCGCAAAGATCTGTCTTCTGACGGGCAACTGGACTGGGCTGCCTACAACAATAGTCTGGTAATGGTCCGTATGGAGGGAACAGATTTCCGCTTGTCCGGCAAATGGCTGCCTGACGGATGGCATGTGTTCTTACAGGTGCACAAAGGTGAATTGAGGCTGACAGCCAACGGCGAACGCTTGGGATTCGACACTCCGGTATATGTGGATTTTCTGAAATTCCGCGAATGGAGCGATGTGACGCTGGCAGGGAAATATCGCACCTCTTTCATCGTAATGGAGCAACACTTTTTCATGGAGACCACTCTCCCGATGCGCAATAAAATAGCAGAAGGAATGGAACAATTTGCCAAACATCCTTTTACTTCGGTAAATGCAGATGAAGACCGTGACTTGTCCCGACTGGAAGAAATGATGTTCTCTACCCTGTCGGCAAATTCTCATCTGTTTTGCCGTGAACTGATACAGGCATTGGCTTGTGCCTGGCAGTATGAGTTGTGGAATATCTTTTTTCATCGCCAACAAGATGTCCGTTCCACCATAAATCCGCATTGGAACGATGTTGTTTCGCAATTCTTCTACTTAGCTCACACGTATTGCCGCGAGCAGCACAGAGTAAGCTGGTATGCCGCACAACTGGGCGTATCGGCAGATGCCTTGTCTGCCGCCTTAAAACGGCTGCACGGAAAAACGGCAAGCGTCATCCTGGAAGAATTGCTTGCCGTCGACGCGAAAGTCTGTTTACACAATCCGGCACTGTCTGTGCAAGACGTGGCGGAAATGCTGCACTTCTCCGACCAATCGGCATTCGGAAAATTCTTTAAGCGGCATTGCGGCATATCACCTGCTGTTTTCAAGAAACGGCACATCGAAGAAAACAATTCATGATTGTACTTTAGCGGCATCAAAATGTGCATCTTCTGACTCTGAGAAATGCTTGCCAACCACCGCCCTTCCAGATAATATCATAGCAAGACGCAGCCGGTTGCGGAAGCCTGCGGATATAGGTGCGGCGCCAAACGCATATAGGTTCATCCGCTGTAAGATTATTAATCTTCAGGCTGCAAGATTATTAATCTTACAAGCGGAAGATTATTAATCTTACAACAGACGAGGTTATCCCAATGTTTTAGAAGCTGTTTTGAATTTCTCCAAAAAGTTTTTCTTGGCTTGATGTATCCGTTTTCGTGTGTGCTTTGGGCGATTTTTTGGTCTTTTTCGCTCCTGTTCTTCGTCAGATAGCCCGCTATCTTCCCATAGTAAAGATGCAAGATTTTGCGTCTCTACAAAAACTCATCCCAAATCATCGCACGATAAATTCAAAACAGCTTCTTAATTGCAGCATTTTTGCGAATGGGATTATATATGGGAGTTTTTCTTAAAATTGTAGTAGCTATATAAAAAAGAAAAAGAGGCCATCTCTAGTTTTTTGAGACAGCCTCTTATCTATGTATAGTAACTTATATTACTTATTCAGAGCCAAAGCCACATTCACAGCGCAAGCTACGGTACATCCTACCATCGGGTTGTTACCGATACCGAGGAATCCCATCATTTCTACGTGTGCGGGAACTGATGAAGAACCTGCGAACTGAGCGTCTGAGTGCATACGGCCCATCGTGTCGGTCATACCGTAAGAAGCAGGACCTGCAGCCATGTTGTCCGGGTGAAGTGTACGGCCTGTACCGCCACCTGATGCTACTGAGAAGTAAGGCTTGCCGGCAAGTACACGTTCTTTCTTATATGTACCTGCTACCGGATGCTGGAAGCGGGTCGGGTTAGTAGAGTTACCTGTAATAGATACGTCTACGTTTTCGTGCCACATGATAGCTACACCTTCACGAACATCGTCGGCACCGTAGCATTTTACTTTCGCACGCGGACCGTCTGAATACGGAGTTTCGTTTACGATGTTCAGTTTACCGGTGAAGTAATCGAACTTCGTCTGAACGTATGTGAAGCCGTTGATACGAGAGATAATCATAGCGGCGTCTTTACCCAAACCGTTCAGGATGCAGCGCAACGGGTTCTTGCGGACTTTGTTTGCCATTTCGGCAATCTTGATAGCACCTTCGGCTGCGGCGAATGATTCGTGGCCTGCCAGGAAAGCAAAGCACTGTGTTTCTTCGCGGAGCAGACGGGCTGCCAGGTTTCCGTGACCCAGACCTACTTTACGGTCGTCTGCTACAGAGCCCGGAATACAGAATGCCTGCAAGCCGATACCGATAGCTTCGGCTGCGTCAGCAGCGTTCTTGCAGCCTTTCTTCAGTGCGATGGCGCAACCTACCACATAAGCCCACTTTGCATTTTCGAAACAGATACCTTGTGTTTCCTGACAAGTCAGATAGGGGTCGAGGCCTGCTTCGTCACAGATCTTGTTAGCTTCTTCAATGTCTTTGATGCCGTTTTCGTTCAATGCAGCCAGAATCTGCTTCATACGACGGTCTTGACTTTCAAACTGTACTGGTCTAATCATAATCTGTGTCCTCCTATTATTCTTTACGTGGGTCAATATATTTAACTGCGCCTTGTTCGGGTTTGAAGCGGCCGTAAGTTCCGGTAACAGCTTTCAACGCTTCGTTAGCGTCAACACCCTTCTTCACTTGTTCCATGAACTTGCCCATGTGAACGTATTCATAACCGATTACCTGGTTGTCCTTATCCAAAGCCATACGAGTGATGTAACCTTCGGTCAGTTCGAGGTAACGGGTACCTTTGGCTTTTGTACCATACAATGTACCGGTCTGGCTGCGGAGACCTTTGCCCAGGTCTTCCAGTCCTGCGCCGATTACCAAGCCGCCTTCTGAGAAAGCTGACTGAGTACGGCCGTAAACAATCTGCAGGAACAGTTCACGCATAGCCGTATTGATAGCGTCGCAAACCAAGTCGGTGTTCAATGCTTCCAGGATGGTCTTGCCCGGAAGGATTTCAGATGCCATGGCAGCAGAGTGAGTCATGCCCGAGCAACCGATGGTTTCTACCAGACATTCTTCGATAACGCCTTCTTTTACGTTCAGCGTCAGTTTGCAAGTACCCTGCTGGGGAGCGCACCATCCCACACCGTGGGTCAAACCTGAAATGTCTTTGATTTCTTTTGCCTGAATCCATTTCCCTTCTTCAGGAATAGGAGCCGGACCGTGGTTAGGTCCTTTTGCGACACAACACATGTGTTCAACTTCGTGTGAATAAGTCATATTCGTTACGTTTTATTGAGTAATAAAAAATAAGTAGTTCTTAGTCGGGTCTCAGAGGCAGTCCCTCTTGATTCCGCACGCAAAGTTAGTTGTTTTATTGATTTATGCAACGGGACGGAACGAACTTTTTGTCGCTTTTTAATGATATTTTTTATGAGACTTGCTGTTTTGTAATGTCAACTTGGCAAAATCTTTTTCGTATATGGCCGAAAAGCCTTATCTTTGCGGCGTGATTTCTATCGTATAATAATCGAACACAGAGACGCAGAGGCACAGAGTTTTTATATTATAGGAATAAAGAGAGTAAAAAGAAAATATTCAGACTTTATTTCTCTGTGTTTCTGTGTCTCTGTGTTCAAAAAGAGAAACAAGAAGATGGAAGAAAAGAAGATTACAGTAAGCGATGAAGCGTTGCGCCGGGCGGCAGGTGAAGGGATGGACGAGTTTCTGCAAGTGTTTACCGACCGTTACTTGGAAGTGACAGGCGGGCAGGTCAATGCCGATACGATGCCTTTGCTCAACGGAATGCAGCACACGTTGTTGGGCTACCGCCTGTTTTGCGAAGAAGTGGACGAGGGAGGTTTCGTGCAGTTGATTCAGAACGGATACGGCCCTTACATTTTCCTCAATCCTTTTGCGAAGGCGATGCGCCTGATGGGGGCGAAGGAGTTTTCGAAGCTGGTATACGCGGCGCGGAAGATTTACGAGGAAAACCGCGAGGACTTGGAGCGTGAGTGTAGCGAAGATGAATTTATGGCAATGTACGAGCGTTACGAAGTGTTTGATGAGCTGGAAGAGCGGTTCATGGAGATGGAAGAAGAGGTGACCGGGCAGGTGGCGCGGTATGTAGACGAGCACTTAGAGCAGTTTGCCGAAATAGTGAAGGATGAAGAGTGAAGCATGAAGCATTGGCTATGTGCTTTCGTGGGGCGTTGCATATAGGTGCAAGTGCCGGTGCACGTACTTTCATCGGGCGATGAAGATAGGTGTATGGAGCAGTGAAGATGATTGGTTGAAAAATATACGTTAAAAAACGTAAACCGATGCAGTATTTTCAGCATCTTTGCATTCTAGCTAAAAAGTTTATCAAATTAATTGCAAAATCAAATAAAAAAGGAAGAACATGAAAAAGTTTAAATTGAGCGTGCTGGCTATGGCATTGACAACAATGTTGGGATTTACTTCTTGCTTGGATAATGGAGAACCTGGACCGAGTTCAGCAACATCTTTTCTTAAAGTAAGAACTTCAATGGGATATACTACATTTGAAGATCCATCAGGTTTTCAATATATACCAACTACAACATTGACTACTTCTCCTACTTCGCGTTTGGCATTTCTTTATTTTGAAATAGATACCAGTACATTGACGCAAGAATCAACATCTGCAGATATCACATTATTACAAGATCCTGTTTATTTGAGAGAGATGAATGCGGCATTATCCCCTGTTCCTGCAGAAGAGGAAACTGTTGCATTATATGGTATTCCATCGAATGGATGTGCCGTATGGGGAGCTTTTGAATTTTTGATTATGGCACCGAATTTTAATCTCAAAAAAGGAACTACAACTTCAAATTTAGATTCGGAACTTCCTAATCATCGTTTAGCGGTTTATTATGATTCTACAGAAGAAGGTGTTGCTAATGGAACACTTAGATTGCATATCCGTTATCGCATTACTAATGCTGATATGACAGATGAAAATTGGGGACAAGATTATAATGTCCAATATGGTGAATATGTATTTGTTGATTTAGCATCAATAATATCCGCATATAGAAATAATAATCAAAATGAATATCCGACACGTCTTGAATTGGAATATGAAATGTATAATACTAATTCTGCAACATCGGATCCCGATAAGAAGACTTCTCAGACAATTACTATAGAAAAACAATATTTGCCTGATATGTCGGAAACTGAAGAATAATCAATATTACCTAAGTATAGCCGGGCAATATTTGTCCGGCTTTTATTTTGAAAAGTGCAGGGTTTTCTGCATCTTTGTAGGCGCTAACCCGAATTTGAATTTGTAAAGGAATAGTATATGAAACACATGAAATATGGACTGCTTGTTGCAGGATTGGGTCTTATGTTGGGGGTTACTTCATGCTTGGATGGTGGAGATAACAGTACAACGGTGTCGTATTATGAAATAGTAAAGAAAGATGCTTTAACCGGTACTTATACCAGCCAGATGGGGTATAAGGTTGCTCCGTTAAATCCGCAGGATTTGGAAGACCTGCCGTGGGCTTCCGATTATATTCAGCTGTATTATTCGTACGATTACGGACAAGACATGTCGGGTGGAGAGATTGATGCGAATGTTTATGGTTATTCGCTGATAAGGGAGGGGCAGTGGCTTCCTCAGTCTCCGGCTGAAGGCGATGCCAATGCGCCGATATCCGATGTGGTATTGGATTCTGATAATAAGCCATACGACTTTTTTTATAAACAGGACGATATCTTCCTTCCGATAGAGCTTTTTGTGCGTAAAGAAGTGGACACAAATGATTTGGAGCAACGCGAAGCGGAGATGGCCCAACACGAGTTTGCCTTGTATTATGATGCCGACAAGGATTTTTCGGAAAACGGCATGACTCTTTATCTGCGTCATAAGATGCTGAATGTGGAAGAGGATGATGAGTTTACCCAGCTTTCGGGAGGATGGTGGCACTTCAATATTATCGATGCCATGGCACGTTATCAGGAAAAGTACAGCAAGCGTCCGGACAAGATAACGATTTCATTCGAACAGAATACGAAAGACGTAAGTTATGCCGATAATCTGGTTTTGGAAGGAAAGGCAGAGCTTGACTATCAGAAGATTGTCGAATTTAATGAAGCATTGTCGGGAAGCAAGGGGATATCCAAGTTGCTTCGCGGCAAGAGATGAATTTTTTCATCCCAAAGTGCAAAGAAATAAAAATAAAGCCGGGCATTTGGGTGCCCGGCTTTATTTTTAGCACTTTTTTTGTACATTTGCATCCTAAGAAGAGAGAAGTGACTATGTATAAAGGATTATTTCATCAAATCGTCTCCCTGCTTTCGGCACCGGGAGAGGCTTGGGACAAGATAATGGAGCGTGGAGGTGCACGCGACATCCAGTCGGGATTTGTTTATCCGCTTATCGGGCTGTGCGGGTTGTCGGAGTTTATCGGTACGTTCATCGGGAGAGATTTTTCCTCGCTGATGTTCCAGTTGGCACTTACGCGGTGTTGTGCCGTAGCGGTGGCGTTGTTCGGCGGTTTCTTTCTGTCTGCCTATCTGCTCAACAAGCTGGGCATGGGCTGGCTGAAACGGGGTGACGCATACGGAAAGATGCTGGTGTTCGTGGGCTATTCGATGGTGGTCACGTTCGTGCTCGACATCATCAGCGGGCTGGTGTCCATCGACTTGCTCCACTGGATATTGCAAATCTATACCCTCGTGGTGGTGTTCGAGGGAGTGCGTCGCTGGCTGGAAGTACCCGAACGGCAGCAGATGGCATTTACCATTGTGGCCACACTTGTTATACTGATTTGTCCGGCATTGATAGAATATCTGTTTAATCAATTATCTGTAATTTTGAACTGATGAAAACAAACGCAAGCAACATAAATATCAAAAACAAACGTGCCTCGTTCGATTACGAGTTTATCGACACTTATACGGCAGGCATCGTGCTGACGGGTACCGAAATCAAGTCTATCCGTCAGGGCAAGGCGAGCCTGGTCGATACGTTCTGTTTCTTTTCGCACGGCGAGTTGTGGGTGAAGAACATGCACATCGCCGAATACTTTTACGGTTCGTACAACAATCATGCGGCACGGCGCGACCGCAAGCTCCTGCTTACGAAGAAAGAGCTTCGTAAGCTGGAACGCACTTCGGCAGAGCCGGGATTCACTATCGTGCCTACCCGTATGTATATCAACGAGAAGGGGCTGGCAAAGGTGGTCATCGCCCTTGCCAAAGGAAAGAAGCAATACGACAAGCGCCAGAGCCTGAAGGAGAAAGAAGACAAGCGGATGATGGACCGGATGTTTAAACGATAATTTTAGGGACTAGTTGACTAGGTACTAGGGACTAGATTTTGAATAGTTTCGCTAATTGTATTTATAACCTAGTCACCTAGTCCCTAGTCAACTAGTTCCTAAGAAAAGAAGCAATGAAAACAATACAAGAACAGATAAACGAACGTATCTTGGTGCTGGACGGGGCGATGGGAACCATGATTCAGCAATACGGACTGACGGAAGAGGATTTTCGTGGAGAACGGTTCCGCGAGGTGCCCGGCATGTTGAAAGGGTGCAACGATGTGTTGTGCCTGACCCGTCCGGATGTGATAGCAGATATCCACCGTAAATACTTGGAGGCAGGTGCCGATATTATCGAGACCAATACCTTCAATGCCACCCGTGTGTCGATGGCAGATTATCATTTGGAAGGGTATTGCGCGGAAATCAACCGTGAGGCGGCACGTCTGGCACGCCGGCTTGCCGATGAATATACGGCAAAGAATCCGGAGAAGCCGCGTTGGGTGGCAGGGTCGGTAGGCCCTACCAACAAGACCTGCTCGATGAGTCCCGATGTGAACAATCCTGCTTACCGTGCCCTGACTTTCGACGGGCTTGCCGGGGCTTATCTGGAACAGATGACGGCATTGCTGGAAGGTGGGGTAGACACGATTCTGATAGAAACCATTTTTGATACCTTGAATGCGAAGGCGGCTATCTGTGCCGCAGAACAGGCGATGGAGCGATGCGGACGCAAGGTGCCTCTGATGCTTTCGGTCACGGTCTCGGATACGGGCGGACGTACCCTTTCGGGACAAACGCTTGACGCATTCCTGGCTTCGGTGCAGCATGCCGATATCTTCTCTATTGGGTTGAACTGTTCGTTCGGTGCCCGTCAATTGAAACCATTTCTGGAGCAACTTGCCCGCCGCGCGCCTTATTATATCAGTGCATATCCCAATGCCGGGCTTCCCAATACGCTGGGACAATACGACCAGACTCCCGAAGAAATGGAGGGGGAAGTAAAAGAGTACATCGATGAGGGCTTGGTGAACATCATCGGTGGATGTTGCGGAACGACCGAAGCCTATATCCGGCGGTTTGCTTCGCTGGTGGAAGGCAGAAAACCGCATCAACGGGTGGATGCTTCGAAGTATTTATGGCTTTCGGGCTTGGAGTTGCTGGAAGTTACGCCCGAAATCAATTTCGTCAACGTAGGCGAGCGGTGTAACGTGGCAGGCTCGCGCAAGTTCCTTCGGCTGATTAATGAAAAAAAATACGAGGAAGCTTTGTCCATCGCCCGCAAGCAGGTGGAGGACGGAGCGTTGGTGATTGACATCAATATGGACGACGGTTTGCTAGATGCCGCTCAGGAGATGACCACCTTCCTGAACCTCATCGCATCGGAACCCGATATCGCGCGCGTACCTATTATGATAGACTCGTCCAAGTGGGATGTGATACTTGCCGGGCTGAAATGCGTGCAGGGCAAAGGCATTGTCAATTCCATTTCATTAAAAGAAGGCGAAGATGCCTTTATCGGACATGCCCGTACGGTCAAGCAATATGGCGCGGCGGTTATTGTCATGGCTTTTGATGAGAAAGGGCAAGCGGATACCTACGAGCGGAAGATAGAAGTGTGTAGCCGTGCGTACCGGATTTTGACGGAGCAAGTAGGCTTCCGGCCGCAAGACATCATCTTCGACCCCAACGTGCTGGCGGTAGCTACGGGGATGGAAGAACATAATAATTATGCCGTCGACTTTATCCGTGCAACCGGATGGATCCGGAAGAACCTGCCGGGAGCACATGTCAGCGGGGGAGTGAGCAACCTGTCTTTTGCCTTCCGTGGGAATAATTACATCCGCGAGGCGATGCATGCCGTATTCTTGTATCATGCGATAGCACAAGGCATGGATATGGGCATCGTCAATCCGGCATCGTCGGTGCTTTATACCGATATTCCTGCCGATATTTTGGAACGTATCGAAGACGTGGTGCTGAACCGCCGTGCCGATGCTGCCGAACGGTTGATAGAGGTGGCGGAAAAGCTGAAGGCGGAGAAAGAGAATGCCGGAAATGCACAGGCGGCAGATGCTCATTTGGCATGGAGAAACCATGCGGATGTGGATGCGCGCCTGCAATATGCGTTGGTGAAAGGCATCGGCGATTATCTGGAAGAAGACTTGCAAGAGGCTTTAGGAAACTATCCCGATGCGGTAAGCATCATCGAAGGACCGCTGATGAAGGGCATGAACCAGGTAGGGGAGCTGTTCGGTTCGGGCAAGATGTTTTTGCCTCAGGTGGTAAAGACGGCACGCACGATGAAGAAGGCGGTGGCCATCTTGCAGCCTTACATCGAAGCGCAGAAGAAAGAAGGGGCGAAGAAGGCGGGCAAGGTACTGGTAGCTACGGTAAAAGGTGATGTGCACGACATCGGGAAGAATATCGTGTCGGTCGTGATGGCGTGCAACAATTACGAAATCATTGACTTAGGTGTGATGGTTCCTGCCGAGCAGATTGTGGAAACGGCAATACGTGAGAAAGTCGACATCGTAGGATTAAGCGGATTGATAACCCCTTCGTTGGAGGAAATGGTGCATGTGGTGCGCGAGCTCGACCGTGCCGGCGTGCATATTCCGGTGATGATTGGAGGGGCTACGACTTCAAAGCTTCATACGGCACTGAAGATAGCTCCGGTCTATCACGGACCGGTAATTTATATGAAAGATGCATCGCTGAATGCTCCCGTTGCCGCCCGCTTGCTGAATCCGGCAACGCATGATGCTTTTGTAAAAGAATTGGCAGGTGAATATGAGGCACTGCGTGAAGGCAACAAAGAGAAGCAGGTAAAGTTTGCATCGCTGGAAGAAGCCCGGAAAAACAAGCTGGAGCTTTTTTGAATGAAGAATTAGGAATGAAGAATGAAAAATGCCATTCGGCTGAAAACGATTCTTCATTCTTCATTCAAAAAGTTTTTCCGCTTGCGCCAATGTTTCCGGTTTTCCGATATCTATTAGGTGAAGATTTTGTGCTATGTATCCACCGATGCGTGCTTCTTTGCAGGTTTGAAGATAGAAGTCGGTAATGGAAAATTTCCCGGTCCAATGTCCGTCCATATACCGGAAAAGGGAAGGTGAGATAACGTGGATGCCGCTGAAGGCATACGCTTCGTGTTGTTCGGGATGATAGGCAAAACCGTTGGGCTTGGTTTGCAGGGTCTGTTTGTTTATCCAGCCGCAAAGGCGGGCATTGTCTTTATCGAACAACAAGTAGCGTGAGGTTTCCCGTTGGCTGACCAATAAGGTTGCATCGTTTGTGCTTTGCCGGTGATAATCGTATAAGGCTTTCAGGTCGGTGTCTGACAATATATCCACATTATGCACCAAAAAAGGCTCATTGCCGCTAAAGAAAGGAATGGCTTTCTTGATGCCTCCGCCTGTATCCAGCAATTCTTCTCTTTCATCGCTGATACGAACCGTAATGCCGAAGTTCTGGTGGGCTTGCAGGAAGCTGATGATTTGTTCGCCAAAGTGGTGGATATTGATGACGATTTCAGTAAATCCGGCTTGCTTTAGCTTTAGGATGACATGTTGCAGCATGGGGATTCCGTTTACAGGGACCAATGCTTTGGGTATCCGGTCGGTCAAGGGCTTGAGCCGGGTTCCCAGCCCGGCGGCAAATATCATGGCTTTCATGTTTAAGTAGATGTTGAGAATTAGTTATATCATCTGTCAGTTCAGAAACGCGGATTAACACGGATTTTCGCAGATGATTATTCTATTTATCTGTCCTTAATCTGCGTTAATCCGCGAAAATCTGTGTTTCGAATAGTATCATTTATTTTGTATACTTACTTAGTATTTGTAAGTGATATTTTGTTCGCGGTGGTTCACTTCTACGTTTACTCCGAATTTTTCGTGGATATGCTGTGCCACATGTTCGGCTGCATAAACCGAGCGGTGTTGTCCGCCTGTACATCCGAAACAGATGCTCAGGTGGGTAAAACCTCTTTCCAGAAAGCGTTGCACATGGGCATCGGCCAGTGCGTATACGTGTTCTAAGAAGGTCAGTATCTCTCCGTCTTCTTCCAGGAACCGGATAACCGGCTCATCGCGTCCGGTCAGTTGCTTGTAGGCATCGTATTTGCCCGGATTGTGGATGGCACGGCAATCGAATACATATCCGCCTCCGTTTCCGGACGGGTCTTCCGGAATCCCTTTCTTATAGGAAAAGCTCATGACCCGCACCGTAAGCTTGCGCTTGTTCAGTTCGGTGACATATACGGGGAGCCCGGTTAATTGTTTCAGCACTTTGCATAGGTAAGGATATGCCGGAAAATCCTCTTCCAATAATTGGTCCAGGTTTTCGATGGCATACGGGATGCTTTGCAGGAAGTGTGGCTTCTGTTCAAAGTAACCACGGAATCCGTAGGCACCCAATACTTGTAAGGTGCGGAAGAGGACGAATTGCCTTAACTGTTCCCTAAAGTAGGATTCGGGCATGGGGCAATAGGCATGAAGGGCGTCCAAGTAGTCGTGTATCAGCTCTTCACGTAAATGTTGCGGGAATCGTGCTTTGGCTTGCCATAAGAATGAAGCCACATCGTAATAAACGGGTCCTTTCCGTCCGCCCTGAAAGTCGATGAAGTAAGGTTTCCTTTCCCGTATCATTACATTACGGCTTTGGAAGTCGCGGTACATGAAGGTGGAAAATGTATCGGCAAGCAATACTTGCGTCATGTTTTCGAAATCGTCTTCCAGTAAATTTTCCTGAAAGTCAATGCCCGTGGCTTTTAGGAAGCAATATTTGAAATAATTCAAGTCCCACAGGATGCTGCGCCGGTTGAATTCAGCTTGCGGGTAGCAGACGGAGAAATCCATGTCTTCCGCTCCTTCGAATTGTATGCGTGGAAGCAGGCGGATGGTTTGTTTCAGCAAGGATTTTTCTTCGTTGCTGAATGTACCTGTTGTACGTCCGTGCCCAATGGCTTGAAACAGGGAGATGTCTCCCAGGTCTTCTTGCAAGTAAGCCATGGCATCGTCGGTTTGGGCATAAACGTGCGGAACGGGCAACCCTTTTGCCTCGAAGTGTTGTGCCATGTACAAGAAAGCACGGTTCTCAGCTTCCGATGTGCCGTATACGCCTATCACTTGCGGGTTTCCTTTCAGGCGGTAATAATTGCGGTTAGAGCCTGCGCCAGCCAATGGTTCGATGGCTTCGGGGAGATGTCCGGTATATGTTTGGTACAGTGTTTGTATGTTTTCTTGATGCATAAGTCGTATAGGTGTTTCAGAGTCCGTTTTGTGCAAGGATGGCTTTCAGCTCGGCATCGGTCAGGTTTTCACATTCGGATTTGTCGTATAATGTGAGCAGCAATATATCTGCTTTATCCGATGTTACAAGTAAGGTCAGTGTAATGACTCTTGCCCCACCGCTTTTACCTTTCCCTTTCGAAGTAATAGACATTCTGATTTTGTGTAGTCCTTTACCTAGATCAGTTCCTTGAAATGGATTCTCATGTAATGAAGCAACAAGCAGATTTACGTCTTCTTTTAAAGATCGGTAACGTTTGCTGAGGCGTTTGAGTTCTTTTAGGAAATAGGGAGTCGGTTTTACATTATAGTTCATGATATACTTCTTCCCATGTTTGTAGTTGCAATTTTCCATCTTTATAGTGCTTTGCTTCTTGGCAAGCTTGATTGAATCCTTCTTTCAGTTCTTCTTTCGTGCGATAGGGCACAATGTCTTCTGCCAATGTATCAGTGGCGGTAAGGGGCTGTGCTTTCTCCTTTTGGATAGCAAGTTTCCTGATATAGTCCAATGCTTTCTTCATGCAGTTTTCATCATCGGCGATGTAACTCAACTGGCGGAACAGTTCCGCATTGATGCTTTTGGTACTCATGTGGGTATCTCCTTCTCCTTATTTATATATGCTTTCCGGCAAAGGTAGTGAAATTTTTCCTGAATAAAAAAAGAGTTACCCGATTTCTCGGATAACCCTTCTTAGGTAGCCCGTGGGAGAATCGAACTCCCCTTTCAAGAATGAAAATCTTGCGTCCTAACCGATAGACGAACGGGCCATCTTTCTTTTCTGCCTTGGCAGATGTTGTTTTTGGAAGTAGCCCGTGGGAGAATCGAACTCCCCTTTCAAGAATGAAAATCTTGCGTCCTAACCGATAGACGAACGGGCCATCCTTTGTCGTGTTGAGAAGGTGTTTCTCAAACACGGGTGCAAAGGTACGCATTATTTTTGAATTTGCAAGCGTTTGAGGTGCTTTTTTTGATGAAATTCCACATTTTTTCCATTAAGGCAGAGTCAACCAGCGAGTGCAACATTACGAAATATTTTTGAAAAAGACCTCAGCCGGAGTCGAGAAATTGAGTTTTTCTCTCGGTCTGGCATTAATTTTCTTCCTGATCTTGGTT
>NZ_NFKD01000027.1:0-53249 GCF_002160215.1 Bacteroides sp. An19
GCGGGCTATCTGACGAAGAACAGGAGCGAAAAGGACCAAAAAATCGCCCAAAGCACACACGAAAACAGATACATCAAGCCAAGAAAAACTTTTTGGAGAAATTCAAAACAGCTTCTAAGTTAGTTTTTGGTGGCGTGGTTTGGCTGGTATTATGAAACTGGACGTAAATCGTGCCTTGTTGTTCGGATTGGGAACAGTTGTTGTCTTATTGACGGTAGCTGCGGGTCTTATATGTATATTATTGGCAAATTCTAATAAAGAAAAATGAGTTATGGAATTGATTTTGTTTTTGTCTTTTTTCGGATTGATAGCTTTAGGGATTATTATGTGGGGAGTGAATCAGTTGCGGAAACAGCAATCTCATAAAATCTCATAAAAGCATTGGATGAATGCGTGTAGTAAGCAAGATTTGAGGGCTATACGGATTCTTTTGCTTATCTTTGACCTCAACCAAAAGAATAAAATTATGGAACAGGCTGCTTTTACCCGCGAGGAACTGATGCGCAGGCTGGAGGAACACCGGAGGAAGAAAAAAGTACTTATTGAAACCATACAGAAAGAAATGCACGACCGTATTAAGAAACGTACGGGAGAGGATGTGACATCTTTTAATGTGTGGTGATATGATGACATTGGATTTTTTGTCACGCTGGATTTGTAATCCAGCGTAATTCTGCGTGCGAAACCGTAGGTCGGCGAAGCCAATTGCAATCCGCATCATCAACTAATGGTTCCGGATTACAAATCCGGCGTGACACACGACCGCAAATACTCATTTAATTATTTAAGCTCGACGATAACGGACGATGAAGGCGTGGAGAACATTGTTGCCCTCTTGTTCCGCATCGACCATCCGCGGGCGGTGCAAATCAGTGGGGAGTTTGCACGTGCGGTGCAGCTCTTTCACGAGAAGCCCGAATGAAAACGGGGCGATTTGTTCCTGATTCGCATAAATTAATAAACTTGTGCTTCTTTTTTATGGATAAATCCGTATCTTTGTGCGCATTTATGAGTTTCGGAATTAATAATTTAAAGATAAAGAAAAATGGCACAAGAAGACGTTTTCAAGAAATTGGTTTCGCATTGTAAGGAATATGGCTTTGTGTTTCCGTCGAGTGAAATTTACGACGGACTGGGAGCCGTTTACGACTATGGACAGAACGGTGTGGAACTGAAAAACAACATCAAGCAATACTGGTGGCAGAGCATGGTGCTCTTGCACGAAAATATCGTGGGAATCGATTCGGCAATCTTCATGCACCCCACTATCTGGAAGGCTTCGGGGCACGTAGACGCATTTAACGACCCGCTTATCGACAACCGCGACTCGAAAAAGCGTTATCGTGCCGATGTGCTGATTGAAGACCAGATTGCGAAATACGACGAAAAGATAAACAAGGAGGTGGCAAAGGCCGCCAAGAAATACGGCGATGCTTTCGACGAGCAGGAATTCCGTTCGACCAATGCACGCGTGCTGGAGCATCAGGCGAAGCGTGACGCCCTGCACGAACGCTATACACAGGCGATGAATGCCGGACCGGACCTGAACGAGCTGCGCCAGATTATCCTGGACGAAGAAATCGTGTGCCCCATCTCGGGCACGAAGAACTGGACCGAGGTGCGCCAGTTCAACCTGATGTTCTCTACCGAAATGGGCTCTACCGCCGACGGTTCGATGAAAGTCTACCTTCGTCCGGAAACCGCACAAGGTATTTTCGTGAACTATCTGAACGTGCAGAAGACGGGGCGCATGAAAATCCCCTTCGGCATCGCCCAGATAGGCAAGGCGTTCCGCAATGAAATCGTGGCACGCCAGTTCATCTTCCGCATGCGCGAGTTCGAACAGATGGAAATGCAGTTCTTCGTTAAGCCGGGCACCGAGCTGGAATGGTTCAAGAAGTGGAAGGAAACCCGCCTGAAATGGCACAAGGCGCTGGGCTTCGGTGATGACCATTACCGTTATCACGACCACGAGAAGCTGGCGCATTACGCCAATGCAGCTACCGACATCGAGTTCCTGATGCCGTTCGGGTTCAAGGAAGTGGAAGGCATCCACTCGCGCACCAACTTCGACCTGAGCCAGCACGAGAAGTTCTCGGGCAAGAGCATCAAGTATTTCGACCCCGAAATCAACGAATCTTATACTCCGTATGTCATCGAGACTTCTATCGGCGTAGACCGTATGTTCCTGAGCGTGATGAGTGCTTCGTACACGGAAGAGAAGCTGGAAAACGGCGAGACACGCGTGGTGTTGAAGCTCCCTGCCGCCCTGGCTCCGGTGAAGCTTGCCGTGATGCCGTTGGTGAAGAAAGACGGGCTGCCCGAAAAGGCGCGCGAGATTATGGACGACCTGAAGTTCCATTTCCATTGCCAGTACGACGAGAAGGACTCTATCGGCAAGCGTTACCGCCGTCAGGATGCCATCGGTACGCCGTATTGCGTAACGGTAGACCATCAGACGCTGGAAGACAACTGCGTGACGTTGCGTAACCGCGATACGATGGAGCAGGAGCGTGTGGCTATTGCCGACCTGAACAATATTATCGCCGACAAGGTGAGCATCACCAGTCTGCTGAAAACCTTGCAATAATGAAAAGGTCGATGAAGACATATTGTGTCAGGCTATGGATACTCGGTATGGTAATGTGTGTCTTTGCTTCGTGTAGCGACGATACACCTACCGCCGACCCATACGCCGATTGGGAAGCGCGCAACGTAGCTTATATAGACTCCATTGCTGATGTTGTAGCCAATCCGCCTGCTGGAGAAATATGGTACCGTTATGCGAACTATAAAATCCAGAACGATGGAATGGGAACAGATTTAACCCTGACCAACTCAGATTATGTGTACGTAAAGGATTTGACGGAAGCGGATGCTGAATTAGGTGAAACACCGTTTGCAACCGATACGGTAGCGGTACATTATCGCGGATGGTTGATAAACGGAGAAGTGTTCGACCAAAGTTATTCCGGAGATTGGAATGCGGAGGTACATGTGCCGGTTTCGTTTGCGGCAAGCGAGGTGATAACCGGTTGGACTACTGCCTTGCTTCATATGCAGGAAGGCGAGCATTGGGAGGTTTATATCCCGTATCAGATGGGATATGGAACATCGGGAAATGGTACTATTCGTGGGTATTCCACATTGATATTCGACCTTCGTCTGGAGGAAGTGATTCATCCTAAAGGTCCGGACGACCGGAGCCGGAAAGCAATTTCTCTGGCAACGGAAAATCAGGTATCCGTTGATGAATAATCCGCGGTATAACCTCACTGCATTGCATGATAAAAGAACAAATATCGGAGATAAGGCTGGTTACAAAGCTTTATCTCCGATGTTGTTTTTATACTTATTTTTGAATTATATTGTGTGAAAAATTCCGCTCCGGATTCGTCTTGGAACATAAGGGCATAAAAAAAGGAGTACCGCTGTACTCCAACCTTTTGTTAACCTTAAATCTAATACTATGAAAAACACATTGCAAATGTACGGACTTTTATTGAATCTGCAAATAATCCAGAGGAAAATATCTGTTTTATAACATTGTTTAAGATATCGGCGCCGGATATTAGGGATATTGAAAGGCTTTTTAGTTATCTTTGCCGATGTAAAAGTATAAAAAGAAGATAACAAGACTATGGCATTTAACGCGACAAAGAAAGAATGGAGTGAACTCTATGCGTTTTTCCGTTTGCTGGCAGACGGACAGGTGTATGCCGGTACGCCGGATGTGAAACAGAATGAAGCTGTGTGCCTGCCGGTGGCTATGGTGCAACGTGAAGAACACGATGGGACACGCCGGTACGTAATCGGGAAGAATGAAGTGAGGATATGTGGAGAACAAATGGATAAGCGCGTTCCGAGGGAAGATTTTGCTACGGTATCGGAACTGGTATTACAGGCTTTGCGTGAATCGGAAACCGATGATGTTGCCTCGCCCGAAGGAGTGGAAGGCTTCTTGGACGAAGTGGCGATATACAATCTGGAAGCCAAAACCGATGACCGTACCGATTTTAAGGTAGCGTTCTATCGTGAAGACGCGCCCTTGACGGGCTTCTGTGTGCGTTCGAGGCTGGGAGCATTATATCCCTTGCTGGACGGTGGGAGGGCCGCAAACTTCAAGTTCGAGCAGACTGGTATCAAGTTTCCGGTACCTGCTGTGGCAAAAATCAATGCCTTTGGTGAGGAAGAAGATGTATTGGGGCGTATGCTGATGATAGAACGTATGGGAGGAAACTTGAAGTATAATGATGTGGCTGACAAGATTTTCCGCAGCAACCTCTCGATGATAGACCTGCACATGGGACGCTTGTTGGGTGAAATGACCCGGCTGATGTGGCTGGAGGGCAAGACTAAGGTATCCGATCTGACAGAAGCCATCAGGCAGCTTAACCCACTGAAGATTAAGGATGAATTGATTGTCAAGCACGGTTTCTACGATTATAAGATAAAAGAATTCCTGCTTGCTGTTGCTACCGGTATGCGTCCGGCAAAGATATACAACGGCATCGATTCGGCTATCGACGGATGCTTGTTGGTGACGGGAAATGGAGATGTGCTTTGTTACCAGCGGGCTTTCCGCCAGGTATTTGCCGACTTCCTTTTCTACAATACGCGTCTGGAAAAAGGTTCTACCTCTAAAGACAAGTATGGCTATCTGGAGCGTGAGAACGGTGTGTATTATTTTAAGCTGAATCTGAAAGTAGGACTGACGAAACGGTGATGAAATCTTTCCGCTACAGGTTATACGGATTTTATCTTTGAATACAGACAACACACAAGTGTAGTACATTAGTAAATAAAAAATACGACTATGGAACAAGAAGGGAAAATGATTATTTATCAGGTGTTCACCCGTTTGTTCGGAAACAGAGGGCTCCGCAATAAGATAAATGGAACCTTAAGTGAAAACGGGTGTGGAAAAATGGATGATTTTACCAACAAGGCCTTGCACGAGATCAAGAAGCTGGGCGCTACTCATATCTGGTACACGGGTATCCTCGCCCATGCTTCGCAGACCGATTATTCGGCTTACGGCATTCCGCGCAACCATCCGGCAGTAGTGAAGGGAAAAGCGGGCTCGCCATATGCTATCCGTGATTATTACGATGTAGACCCGGACTTGGCTGTTCATGTAGACCGCCGCATGGAAGAGTTTGAGGCTTTGGTGCAACGCTCGCACACAAACGGGTTGAAGGTGATTATCGATTTTGTCCCCAATCATGTGGCGCGTCAGTACCATTCGATAGCTAAGCCCGAAGGTGTGAAAGATCTTGGTGAGGATGATGACCCGTCGAAGGCATTTGCTCCGGATAATAATTTTTATTATATTCCCGGTGCCCATCTTGGCGGTGAGATAGATTTCTATGATGAAGAGCAGGGATTGTATGATGAGATGCCTGCCAAGGCTACTGGCAACAACCGTTTTGATGCTTACCCCAACAAGACCGATTGGTATGAAACGGTAAAACTGAACTATGGTGTAGACTACATAGGCAATACGGGCAATCATTTCGATCCCGAGCCGGACACGTGGCACAAGATGTTAGATATCCTGTTGTTTTGGGCTTCGAAAGGCATCGACGGTTTCCGGTGCGACATGGCAGAGATGGTGCCTTGCGAGTTTTGGGGCTGGGTTATCCCGAAAGTGAAGGCGCATTATCCGGCATTGGTCTTTATTGCCGAGGTATACAATCCGGATGAATACCGTAATTACATCTATAAAGGGCATTTCGATTATCTGTATGATAAGGTGGGGCTGTATGATACCTTGCGTGCATTGGTGTGCGGATATACATCGGCAACCGCCATTACCGGGTGTTGGCAGCGTGTGAATGACATCCAGCCGCACATGCTGAACTTCCTGGAGAATCATGACGAACAGCGTATCGCTTCCGATTTCTTTGCGGGCGATGCACGCAAGGGGCTTCCGGCATTGCTGGTTTCGGCTTGCATGAACACCAATCCGATGATGATTTATTTCGGGCAGGAATTGGGTGAGGAAGGAATGGATTCGGAAGGCTTTAGCGGACGTGACGGGCGCACCACGATATTCGACTATTGGAGCATCCCCAGCATCCGCCGTTGGAGCAATCACGGGCGTTACAACCTGCATTTGCTGAACGCTAAAGAAAAGGAAATCCGTCGCTATTACCAACATGTGCTCAACCTGTGTCAAACAGAAGCTGCACTTTCCAAGGGGAGTTTCTTCGACCTGATGTATGTCAATCAGGGCGGCTGGCTGATGAACGAGCACCGCCAGTATGCATTCTTGCGCAAGTATGGCAAGGAAGTGATTCTGGTTGTGGCAAACTTTGAGGCTATCCCCGTGCATATCGGTGTGACTATTCCGCAACATGCATTCGATTTTCTTCATCTGCCTTCGTTTGCACGGTGCAATGTCACTGACCTGCTGACCGGAAAGGAAGAAATCATCTCGTGGATGCCTGATAAGGCGGTCACGATAGATGTGCCGGCACTGGGCGGGAAGATGCTGAAGCTTTCTTTTTGAATTTATGCGGCAAATGTAGAAGCTGTTTTGAATTTATCGTGCGATGATTTGGGATGAGTTTTTGAGGCATTTTCGCTTCTGTGATGAGGAAGATAGCGGGCTATCTGACGAAGAACAGGAGCGAAAAGAACCAAAAAATCGCCCAAAGCACACACGAAAAAGGATACATCAAGCCAAGAAAAACATTTTGGAGAAATTCAAAACAGCTTCTATGTCTTTTTCGTGTAGTATATAACCAAATGGTGCATAAAATGATTCCATAGAATGATGTCTTGAAATATTCTTTGATGTCAAATACAAAAATGCCGCTTAAGAAAGGGGATAACTGATTCCAGCACCATCCGGTGATGGTTAAAGCAAGAGTGGTTATTGCGAAGAAAGTAATGGTGGGATGAGAGATTTTCTTCATAAAATAAGAAGATTGTTAGATGTAATCATAAAATGGAAGAATCTTGCATACGGGTTTTGTGATGTATGCAAGATTCTTCCTTATTTTTCTCAGATCCCGTGTGCGTTCGCTTCTTTGTTGATTTTCTTAATCAATCCCTGCAATACGGCACCCGGTCCGCATTCTACGAATTCAGTGGCTCCGTCGGCAATCATGTTTTGTACAGTCTGTGTCCAGCGTACCGATGCGGTCAATTGGGCTACTAAGTTAGCTTTGATTTCAGCCGGGTCTGTATGCGGTCTGGCATCTACATTCTGGTAGATGGGGCATTTCGGTGCATGGAATTCCGTGGCGTTGATAGCCGCCTCCAGTTCTACTTTAGCCGGGTTCATCAACGGAGAATGGAAAGCACCGCCTACCTTCAGCGGAAGGGCACGTTTTGCTCCGGCTGCTTTCATCAGTTCGCAAGCCTTGTTGATGCCTTCGATAGAACCTGAGATGACGATTTGTCCCGGGCAATTGAAGTTAGCGGCTACACATACTTCGCCTTCCTGGCTTACCTGTGCGCAGATTTCTTCCACTTTCTCGTCGGGCAAAGCGATGATAGCCGCCATGGTAGAGGGTTGCATTTCGCAAGCCTTCTGCATCGCCATGGCACGGGCGTAAACCAGTTTCAATCCGTCTTCGAACGACAAGGCTCCGGCAGCTACCAGTGCCGAGAATTCGCCTAATGAGTGTCCGGCGGTCATTTCGGGCTTGAACTCATCGCCTAAACACAATGCCGAGATAACCGAGTGCAGGAATACGGCAGGCTGGGTCACCTTGGTCTGGCGCAAATCTTCGTCAGTGCCGTTGAACATGATATCCGTAATGCGGTATCCTAAGATTTCATTCGCTTTCTCGAATAATTCTTTCGCCAGTGGAGAGGTCTCGTAAAGGTCTTTTCCCATACCTACGAATTGTGCTCCCTGGCCGGGGAATACAAATGCTTTCATATCGATTGTTTTTTAAGTTAATGTTTGGGACAAAGATAGTGATTTTAATGAAGAATGAAGAAGGAAGAATGAAGAAACAATGTTCGGCGTTAGCCAATTCCGTGCGGAGAGGGAATACATAAGCCAATTCTTCATTCTCAATTCTTCATTCTCAATTCTTCATTCTCAATTCTTCATTTACCCTTAGGGGAACCGGTGCAAAGAAATGGTTCAGCGGTCCGTGCCCTTCTCCGATATGCACGTCTTTTCCCGACAAGATACCTTGATAGACGTATGCCTTGGCTTTCCGGACCGCTTCTTCCAAGGGTTTTCCCAAGGCAAGATACGTGGCAATGGCAGAGGAAAGGGTGCATCCGGTGCCGTGCGTGTTGCGGCTTTCGATTTTGGGTGAAGAAAACAGGTGAGGCCGGTCTTCTCCTTTTATATATAGCACGTCGCACATCTCCGCCTCGTTCAGGTGTCCGCCTTTGACCAGGACCGCCTGGCTTCCGAAGGCGAGCAATTCTTTTGCGGCTTTTTCCATGTCGGGTATCGTGGCGATGCGTTTTCCCGTCAGCACTTCCGCTTCGCTCAGATTGGGCGTGATAAGGGTGGCGAGGGGCATCAGCAAGGAGGTCAGTGCCTCGATGGCATCGTCTTCTATGAGCTTGCACCCGCTGGTTGAGACCATGACGGGGTCGAGCACGATGTATTTATAATAAGGTGTAAACCTGTGCAGGGATTCGGCTATGGCACGGATGGTTCCGGCGTCATTCAGCATGCCTATCTTTACGGATATAGGTGGGATATCCGTCATAACCGCTTGGATTTGCCCTTGGATATAGGTGGGAGGCACGGCGTGGATGCCTGTTACTCCGCAGGTGTTCTGTACGGTGATGGCGGTGATGGCGCTTGCCGCATAGGCTCCCAAGGCAGAAATGGTCTTGATGTCTGCCTGTATGCCGGCTCCTCCGCTGCAATCGGAACCGGCGATGGTCAATATGCATGGGTAGTGTTTCATGTCTTTGGTGTCTGGATGATTCAGGTTGCAAAGGTAGGAAATTTCCCGTTATCTTGTTCGGACCTGCTTTAAAACGTCTGTCTGGGTGTGTGATATGTCTTATGCGGTTAGGTATGTTTTATATTCCGCCAGCCGGAACGTACATTCCACGGGCTGGAACGTATGTTCCATGGGCTGGAATGTACGTTCCAGCCCATGGAATATAAAAACAAGACGGCTTTGCCGGGAAATATAGCCTGTTGGGGGATAAACAGAGCCGGCTGAAAAGCAGAATGCAAGGAGCCGGAAGCGGTCTTTTACCCTTTTTGTATCTGATACGATAAAGCAATGCATGGTTGTTGTATGATGTACGAAAACTATTTGTTTGAAGAATAATGTTTAATAACATGATAAATAATTTATGTATTTGTGTACAACGTATGCAAAAAGTGTTTATATTTGCAGTGTTCAAAGAAAAATACTCATGGAAAAGCAAACCGGAAATAACCAGATAATAGACGTTCACGTGTCGGTCGACTGCGTGGTGATAGGTTTTGATGGTGAGCAGTTCCGTGTGCTTTTAGTCCGGCAGATCGGCAAGGGTGCAGGGAGTGGATATAACGACATGAAGCTTCCGGGGAGTCTGATTTATGCTGATGAGGATTTGGACGATGCAGCCAAACGGGTGCTTACGGAATTGACGGGTTTGAAGAATATCCGGATGAATCAATTCAAGGCTTACGGTTCGAAAGACCGTACGTCGGATCCACGGGATGTGTTGTGGCTGGAACATTTTCACCGGATAACGAAAAATAAGGTGGGACGGATTGTAACCGTTGCCTATTTGTCGTTGTTGAAGATAGACCGCCGTAGCACGAATCTTTCGGCTACTTATGATGCTTGCTGGATGCCGGTATCGGAGGTGAAGGGTTTGGCTTTTGATCATTTGCGTGTCCTCAAAGATGCGCTGGTGGTTCTCCGCCATTATGTGGAAAGTTCGCCTTCGGTGATGTTTGACTTGCTTCCCCGTAAATTTACGGCAGCCCAGTTGCGCGTGCTTTATCAGCTGGTGTATGATAAAGAGTTTGATGTGCGTAATTTCCATAAGAAAATCGCTTTGTTGCCGTACGTGGTTCCATTGGAGGAAAAGGAAAAGGGAGTTGCGCATCGTGCCGCACGGTATTATCGTTTTGACAGGAAGATATATAATAAACATAAATAAACGTACTGTACTATGTATTTGTTAGGGTATGATATTGGTAGTTCTTCGGTGAAAGCCAGTTTGGTAAACGCCGGGACAGGTAAATGTGTGGCTTCGGCTTTCTATCCGAAAACGGAAGCGGAAATTATCGCCGTTCATCCGGGATGGGCTGAGCAGAAGCCGGAAATGTGGTGGGCTAACTTGAAGTTGGCTACAGAAGCTATTATGAATGAAAGCGGGGCAAAGAAAGAAGAAATTGCCGCTATCGGCATTTCTTATCAGATGCATGGCTTGGTTTGTGTAGACAAACAGCAGCAAGTGCTTCGTCCGGCTATCATTTGGTGCGATTCGCGTGCTGTTCCTTATGGGGAGAAAGCTTTTCAGACATTGGGCGAAGAGAAGTGTCTTTCGCATTTGCTGAACTCTCCGGGTAACTTTACCGCTTCGAAATTGGCGTGGATTAAGGAGAATGAACCGGATGTCTTCTCGCAGATTTATAAAATCATGCTGCCGGGCGATTACATTGCCATGCGTCTGACTGGTGAAATCTGTACTACCGTTTCTGGTTTGTCGGAAGGTATGTTCTGGGATTTCCAGGCAAACGATGTCGCTCAGTTCCTGCTTGATTATTATGGTTTCGACCGTTCGTTGATAGCTGATATCCGTCCTACTTTTTCCGAACAAGGAAGAGTGACCGCCGTTGCCGCCGCCGAATTAGGATTGAAAGAAGGAACTCCGGTGACCTACCGTGCGGGCGACCAGCCGAATAACGCACTTTCTCTGAATGTTTTCAATCCGGGTGAGATTGCCTCTACCGCAGGTACATCGGGAGTCGTTTATGGTGTAAACGGTTCGGTTAATTACGATCCTCAATCACGTGTGAACACGTTTGCTCATGTAAATCATACGGCAGACCAGACTCGTTTGGGTGTATTGCTTTGCATTAACGGTACGGGTATACTGAATTCATGGGTGAAGCGTACGGTAGTACCCGCAGGTGTTTCGTATGCTGAAATGAACGACCTTGCTGCTCAGGCACCGATTGGGGCAGGTGGTATCAGTATCCTTCCTTTCGGTAACGGAGCGGAACGTATGCTTCAGAATCGGGAAACAGGATGCTCTATCCATGGCATTAACTTTAATCTGCATACGCGCAACCATATCATCCGTGCGGCACAGGAAGGTATTGTCTTCTCGTTTAAGTATGGCATCGACATCATGAGGAATATGGGAATGGATGTACAAAAAATCCATGCCGGGCATGCCAATATGTTCCTTAGCCCGATATTCCGCAATACGCTGGCTGGAGTGACCGGTGCGACTATTGAACTTTATGATACCGATGGTTCGGTAGGTGCAGCAAAAGGTGCAGGTATGGGCGCAGGCATTTATAAGAATAATGATGAGGCGTTTGCTACCTTGGATAAGCTGGCTGTCATCGAACCGGATGCGGCTAATAAATCGGCATACGAAGATGCCTACCAACGTTGGCTGGAATGCATGCATAAGGTAGGTTTTTGAGTTTTTTAGTTCTTTAGTTTTTTAGTTTCTTAGTTTAATGCTTCTTTGGGCATTATGTGTGCATTCGTTGGTATCATCATCGTAGAGACGATGTGCACATCGTCTCTACAGAAGGTGCGAAAACGCAAGGAGGCTAAAAACTCACAAACTTAAAAACTCACAAACTTAAAAACTCACAAACTTAAAAACTCACAAACTTAAAAACTCACAAACTTAAAAACTTAAAAACTTAAAAACTCACAAAATCAATACATTAACTTTTAAACAAATAAAATTATGGCAACAAAAGAGTATTTTCCTGGTATTGGTAAAATCAAATTCGAAGGTGTAGAAAGCAAGAACCCGATGGCTTTCCGTTATTATGATCCTGAAAAAGTCGTAATGGGTAAGAAGATGAAAGACTGGTTGAAGTTTTCTATGGCATGGTGGCACACTCTTTGTGCAGAAGGTGGCGACCAGTTCGGTGGTGGAACAAAGAAATTCCCTTGGAAAGGAAATCCTGATAAGGTACAAGCTGCCAAAGACAAGGTGGATGCCGGTTTCGAATTCATGCAGAAAATGGGCATCGAGTATTATTGCTTCCACGATGTAGACCTTTGCGATGAAGCCGATACAATTGAAGAATATGAAGCTAACCTGAAAGAAGTGGTGGCTTATCTGAAGCAGAAACAAGCTGAAACTGGCATCAAACTGTTGTGGGGTACGGCTAATGTATTCGGTCATGCACGTTATATGAACGGTGCTGCTACCAATCCGGATTTTGATGTTGTAGCACGTGCTGGTGTTCAAATCAAGAATGCCATTGATGCAACAATCGAACTCGGCGGTAGTAACTATGTATTCTGGGGCGGACGTGAAGGCTATATGTCATTGCTGAACACCGACCAGAAACGTGAAAAAGAACACTTGGCGCAGATGTTGACCATCGCCCGCGACTATGCACGTGCTAAAGGTTTTACCGGTACATTCCTGATTGAGCCGAAACCGATGGAACCGACCAAGCACCAGTATGACGTGGATACTGAAACCGTAGTAGGTTTCTTGAAGGCCCACAATCTGGACAAGGACTTCAAGGTAAATATCGAAGTAAACCACGCTACCTTGGCCGGCCATACCTTCGAACATGAATTGTGCGTAGCTGTAGACAACGGCATGCTGGGTTCTATCGATGCTAACCGCGGTGATTACCAGAACGGATGGGATACCGACCAGTTCCCGATTGACAACTACGAACTGACCCAGGCCATGATGCAGATTATCCGAAACGGCGGTCTGGGCAACGGCGGTACGAACTTCGACGCCAAGACCCGTCGTAACTCTACCGACTTGGAAGATATCTTCATTGCACACATCGCAGGTATGGATGTAATGGCACGTGCTCTGCTGAGTGCAGCCAAATTGCTGGAAGAATCTCCATACAAGAAGATGCTGGCAGACCGTTACGCTTCGTTCGATGCTGGTAAGGGCAAAGAATTTGAAGAAGGCAAGCTGACGCTGGAAGATGTTGTGGCATACGCCAAGACCGTAGGCGAACCGAAACAGACTAGCGGCAAGCAAGAATTGTATGAAGCTATTGTGAATATGTATTGCTGATAGTTGAATGAAGAATTAAGAATGAAGAGTGAAGAATAGGCGGATGTAACCCCGGTTCTTCATTCTTCGTTCTTCGTTCTTCATTTTTTTTGTTCTTCATTCTTTACCTTATTTGTTTTTATATCATGGATTACGCCGAAAAAGGAAGTAAAACTTATCTTTTTACGATTGTGCTTGTAGCCGTGTTGGGAGGGTTGCTGTTCGGATATGATACAGCAGTCATTTCGGGTGCGGAAAAAGGATTGCAGGCATTCTTCTTGGGAGCGGAAGATTTTGTATATACGGATGGATGGCACGGCTTTACATGTGCCAGCGCGCTCATTGGCTGCATTATCGGCAGTGCTGTTTCTGGTTATATGGCTTCGAATTGGGGCCGGAAAAAATCGTTGATATTTGCCGGTATCATGTTTTTTATTTCTGCATTGGGCTCGATGGTACCTGAATTCTTGTTTTTCGAGCATGGGGTGCCGACTTATCCGTTGCTTATCGCTTTTAATATTTATCGTGTCATAGGAGGAGTAGGGGTAGGGCTTGCTTCTGCAATTTGTCCGATGTACATCGCTGAAGTGGCTCCGTCTAATATCCGAGGTACATTGGTATCGTGGAATCAGTTTGCCATTATTTTTGGTCAGCTGGTCGTATATATGGTGAATTTCTTTATTCTGGGCGATCATACCAATCCTGTTATAGAATCTATCGGTCAGGGCATCAATGCTGTGGCTCCAGGAAGTGATCCGTGGACCATATCTACCGGATGGCGTTATATGTTTGGTAGTGAAGCTGTACCGGCAGGGTTATTTGCCTTACTGATTTGTTTTGTGCCCGAGACTCCGCGTTACCTCGTCATGGCTGGAGAAGATGACAAAGCACTTTCCGTGCTTTGTAAAATCAATGGAAAGACGGAAGGGAATAACATTCTGAACGAGATAAGAAATACCATTACGGAAAAAACCGAGAAAGTATTTACTTACGGTGTACTTGTTATTTTCGTCGGTATTATGTTGAGTGTGTTCCAGCAGGCTGTAGGTATCAATGCTGTGCTTTATTATGCTCCGCGAATTTTTGATGACATGGGTATGGCGAATCCTATGATGCAAACCATTATCATGGGTATTGTCAATATTCTGTTTACGCTTATTGCTATCTTTACGGTTGAAAAATGGGGACGTAAACCCTTGCTTATCACAGGTTCTATCGGGATGGCTATCGGTGCCTTGGGGGTAGCGTTTACTTTCGGACATGCCGGTGTGGAGCTGGTGACGATGTTGAGCATCATGGTTTATAGCGCTTCATTCATGATGTCATGGGGACCTATTTGCTGGGTGCTCATTTCAGAAATATTTCCTAATACGATTCGGGGAGCTGCTGTAGCCATTGCCGTGGCTTTCCAATGGATATTCAATTGGATTGTGAGTGCTTCGTTTGTCCCCATGTTCAATATGCAGACAAGCAATGACCCTGATTTCGGACATTGGTTTACTTATGGTCTTTATGGGGCTATCTGTATTATAGCTGCGCTGTTTGTATGGAGGCTGGTTCCGGAGACCAAGGGAAAGACACTGGAAGATATGAGTAATCTTTGGAAACGGAAACGCTGATTTCGGCTTTTCCGGACAGGAAATAATCTCAAGGAGTTAGAAGTCTTTACATTTTACTTCTAACTCCTTTTGTTTTTTTTCAGGTGAAATGCTTTTATGGCATCGTTTCTGTTATGATAAAGAAGGAGCAGTCAGGTTCTTATGTTTGATAACACTTTGCGTTGGAAAAAGAGATAAAAAATTGTTGAATATGGCCTTAATGAAATTAAAATACATATATTTGCAACTGAGATTTAAAATAATAAATTCAGTATGAATTCGAATAACAATCATGTCGTCATTATGGCAGGAGGAGTGGGAAGTCGGTTCTGGCCGATGAGTACTACTGATTTCCCCAAGCAGTTCATTGATGTTTTAGGATGTGGAAAGACGTTGCTTCAGCTTACGGTTGAACGTTTTCGTGATGTGTGCGGAGTGGAAAATATGTGGATTGTCACATCGGCGGCTTATGCAGAGCTGGTGAAAGGACAGCTTCCAGATATTAATCCCGAGCATATTTTATTAGAACCTTGCCGTAGAAATACGGCTCCATGTATAGCGTATGTGAGTTGGAAAATCAAAGCGAAGAATCCCAAGGCAAATATAGTGGTTACTCCGAGTGATCACATAGTGATGGATTTGCGTGAGTTTGTAAGGGTAGTCAATTCTGCTTTGAAGTTTACGGCCGACTCTGATGCCATTGTCACTCTGGGTATGCAGGCTACGCGTCCTGAAACAGGATATGGATATATTGAAGGTGATCTTTCTATGGCATGTCCTTCCAATAAAGAAATCTACCGGGTAGATGCATTCAAGGAAAAACCGGATTTGGAAACGGCCAAACGATACTTACAGCGGAAAAATTATTTCTGGAATGCCGGTATATTCATTTGGAATGTCAGCACCATCGTCAATGCTTTTCGGGTGTACCAGCCTACTATGTCGAACATTTTCGAAGGATTGCTGCCTTATTATTATACAGAGGTGGAACAGGAGAAAATAGACAAGCTTTTCCCTACGTGCGAAAACATTTCTATCGACTATGCCATCATGGAAAAAGCAGAAGAAATTTATGTGTTCCCGGCTTCATTCGGTTGGAGTGACTTGGGTACATGGGGATCGTTGCACGATAACTTGCATAAAGACGCTCATAATAATGTATGCATCGGAGAAAACATTCATTTGCACGAAAGCCGTAATTGCATTGTACATACTACCGAAGAAAAGAAAGTGGTGGTACAAGGACTTGACGGTTACATCGTTGCTGAAAAAAATGACCGTCTGCTGATTTGCCGCTTGAGTGAAGAACAGCGCATCAAGGAATTTGCTGCAGAATAAAAAAACACGACGGATTACACAGATAAAAAATCTGCTTATGAGATTTTATCCGTGTAATCCGCAGTGATGGATTTAGCCTTTCAGGGCGGCAAGGGCTGCCTCGTAATCAGGCTCTTGGGTGATTTCAGGTACCAGTTCGGTATAAACTACTTTGCCTTCCGGATTGATGATAACCACCGCCCGTGCCAGTAGTCCGCACAATACACCGTCAGTCATCAGTACGCCATATTTTTCTCCGAAATCGGACGTATAGCGATAGTCTGATAGTGGAATGACGTTCTCAATGCCTTCTGTCGTGCAGAACCGTCCTTGGGCAAAAGGCAGGTCTTTCGAGATTGCCAATACAATGGTATCACTCATTTGGGCTGCCAGTTGGTTGAATTTACGTACCGATGCTGCGCATACTCCTGTGTCCATGCTGGGGAAGATGTTCAGCAGGGCATATTTCCCTTTGGTGTCTGCCAGGGTGAAACTACTTAAATCCCCTTTTACCAGTGAAAAATCAGGAGCTTGCGTTCCTGTTTTTACAAATTCACCTGCCAGGGTGACAGGGTTTCCTTGAAATGCTGTTTTTGCCATATTTACTTTGTATATCAATTAAACTTCTATGTAAAGTTAACAAAAGAACCTCGATTTTGGTTGTGCAAGTTTATGCTTTTTGCTATTTTTATGTTTTTCGAATAGTTCTTTTTATTCTCCTTCTACTTTACATTCATGAAAATGCATTTCGTGTTCGGCTTTTTCACGTGGAAAGGCAAAGTAGGTACAGACGGCTTGTGTGCATACTTCGCCTGCTTCATTGGTGAGGGTTGCTTCGATGGTGATAATGTTTCTTCGTTGCTCACGGATGGAAGCGCGGATGGTAAGCAGCTTGTCAGTGGTATGTACTGGTTTCAGGTAACGGGTTTCCATTTTTGAAGTGACGCCTGCGGTTTGTAGTTTACGCATGACGACCCATCCGCATGTTTCGTCGAGCAATAAAGCCTGGATGCCTCCATGCAGTGTGTCCAGCCATCCCTGGTATTTTTCATCAGGTTTCCAGTAACTGACGATACTGTCTCCATCTTCATAAAATTCCATTTTCAGTCCTGAAGGATTTTGCGGAGCACATCCGAAACAGTTATATCCCTTCATGCCTTCCCATGGGTTGATAATTTTTTTCATAACTTTGTCAATTGATGATATAATCTGTGCAGGCGCGGTCTTGTCTGTATCCATTCAGGATTCCGGCAGCAGCCAGGTGGTCGGGGTGAATTGAATAGGCTTTCATATCTTCCAGTGTGTCAAATTCACTTTCCAGGCAGATGTCCCATTTTTCATCCGGATTGATGTTCAGTCCTACAAAGATGTGCCGGATAGTCGGTATGCGGGCCGGTAAGGCTTCGATGGCTTCCTTGAAGCGGTGCATAACGTCTTGTTTTTCGGTTTGTGTCAGTGTCTCTTTCAGCTTGAATAATACAATATGTTTTACCATGATGTAAAAGTTTTAAAATTTATGCTTGTGTCTATTGCTACAAATGTAAGTATTTTCCGGATTACGGCGATTGTTTCAAGGGGCTTTTTTCATTTCGGATTTATGGATTTTATTTTTCATGGATGTCCTCATTCAGCCAATGTCTCATTCTTGTAAATTCAAGGTATAAAATATGCTGAAAAAACGTTTTTTTGATGCGGGCAGGAGAAAAATGTGTATATTTGTGCAAATTATCCACATCTAAAAACCAGTAAAGCATGATTATCATCGGTATTGCCGGAGGAACAGGCTCCGGAAAAACAACAGTCGTAAAAAGTATAGTCGATAGTTTGCCTGCCAACGAAGTGGCATTATTGCCTTTGGACTCGTATTATAAGGACAGTAGCCATATACCTGTAGAGGAACGCCAGAACATAAATTTCGACCATCCTGATGCATTCGATTGGGAACTTTTGTCGAAACAGGTGGAGATGCTCCGGCAGGGAAAAGCGATAGAACAGCCGGTTTATTCTTATCTGACTTGTACACGACAACCTGAAACCATTCATATAGAACCGCGTAAAGTGGTGATAATCGAAGGTATTCTGGCATTAAGTGATAAGCGCTTGCGGGATTTGATGGATTTGCGGGTGTTTGTGGATGCAGATTCGGATGAACGGTTGATTCGGGTTATCCAGCGGGACGTGATTGAGCGCGGACGTACAGCCGAAGCCGTGATGGACCGGTATGTAAAGGTGCTGAAACCGATGCATCAGGAGTTTATTGAACCAGCCAAGCAATATGCAGACTTGATTGTTCCACAAGGTGGACACAACTGGAAGGCTATCGAGATACTGAAGCTATATATAGAAAAAATCATTGGCCGATGAAAACAGTTGTTTTCTGGAGTTGGATAGGACTGATATGTTGGCTGTCGGTAGCTTGTAGTGGCAGGCAGTCGGCAGGAGGTGAGGCGAATGTTGATTTGCCTGTCATTAAAGAACGTGGAGAACTGGTGGTGCTTACTGCCAACAGTTCTACTTCCTATTTCAATTATCGGGGCGAACCGATGGGATTTCAATATGAGTTGGCACAGCAGTTCGTGCACTCGCTGGGATTGAAAATGAAGCTGAAGGTGGTGAACAATCCTTCGGAAATGGTGCGATGCCTGCTGGAAGGTAAAGGCGACCTCATAGCTTATAATCTGGATATTACACAGGCGTGGAAAGACAGTCTGATTTATTGTGGTGAGGAGAATATTACGCATCAGGTCGTAGTACAACGCAGAGGTAGAGATGCAGTGAAAGATGTGACCCAGTTAATTGACAAAGATGTGTATGTAAGTCCCGGAAAGTACTATGAACGTCTGGTTCATTTGAATGAAGAGCTGGGAGGAGGCATACGTATTCATTTGGTAGATGCGGACAGCTTGTCGACCGAGGATTTGATTACGCAGGTGGCTGAAGGTAAGATAGATTATACCGTAGCTACCAATGAAGTGGCAAAGATAAACCGTACATATTATTCTGACTTGGATATCAGGCTGGTGGTCAGTTTCGACCAGCGTGCTTCGTGGGCAGTACGTAAAACATCGCCTTTGCTTGCCCAGGCAGCAGATAAATGGCACAAGGAAAATATCAATTCACCGGAATTCAAGGCAAGTGCACGCCGTTATTTTGAACTTAACAAGCAGCCGGTGCATGGTTCTATTCTCTCGGTGAAGGATGGAAAGATATCGCATTACGATGATTTGTTCCGTAAGTATGCTAAAGAAATCGGATGGGATTGGCGGTTGCTTGCAGCATTGGTTTATACGGAATCGAATTTCAATCCGGATGTAGTGTCGTGGGCCGGTGCTAAAGGACTGATGCAGCTGATGCCTGTTACGGCTCATGCTATGGGGATTCCAAGGGGCAAGGAGCAAGACCCGGAAGAGAGTATCAAAGGAGGGGTAAAGTATATAGCCCAGTTGCAGAATATTTTCCGGAAGGTGGATGACAAGGATGAGCAGGTGAAGTTCGTATTGGCGGCTTACAATGCAGGAGCAGGACACATAACCGATGCCATGGCTTTGGCGAAGAAATATGGAAAAGACCCTTATCGGTGGGAGCACCATGTAGACCATTATATCTTGCTGAAGAGCAATGAGGAATATTATCAGGATCCGGTTTGTAAAAACGGTTATTTCCGTGGTACGGAAACTTATAATTTTGTGCGTGATGTAATGGGGCGTGCCGACCTTTACAAAAAGAAAATCAAAAGGTAAACATCATTTGAATTGTTCGATGATTTGGTTTAGTTCATGGATGTTCACAAATCCGCTTTGTCTCCATAGCTGTTTGCCGTTTTTGAATATCATAAGTGTAGGCACAGAGTGTACTGCATAATGCTGGGCTATTTGAGGATTCTTGTCGATGTTTATTTGGATAATCCGGATGGCATCTCCTTGCATTGCTTTCAGTTGTTTCAAGATAGGTGTCATAGCCTTGCAAGGTGTACACCATTCTGCGTAGATGTCTACCAGTACAGGAGTGGATGATGTAACTAAATCTGCAAACGTTTCCATAATCGTAATGCTTTTAGTGGGTCATAGTCTGATTGGGCGAATGTATCTGTTATTATAACATTTCCGGTTCTTGTTTTGTTCGGTAGGAACCGGGGATTTTTTGATAAAGATGAGGCACGGCCCGGAAAGAGAATGTTCTTCTTTCCAAGTCGTGCCTCGTCTTTGTATATAAAAAGGTTTATTTCTTGCTCGGATTGTAACGGGCGTTCAGTCCTTCAACAATTTCATCGGTGATGTTGAATGCGTCGTCTGCATACAGCAGATTGTCGAATCCGGTATTGCTGATAATCAGGCTATATCCTTTGTCTTTGTTATAGATTTTCAGGAATGAATTGATGGAGTCGCGCAATTGCAAGCTGTTCTTTTGGTTTTCTGTCTGTAGTTCGTTGGTTAATTTTTCTTGCAGTTCTTGCAATTTCTGCTGTTTTTGGACAATACGTACTCTTTCTTGTTCGGCACGCTCTTGACTTACAAAACCATTGTTTTCCAATTTGCGTTGGAATTCGCGCATATCGTTGTCCAAATCTTTGGCTTTTTCGTTCAAGGTAGTACGGATATTTTCCTCCTTCTGAATCATCTGTTCGTTCAGGTCGTTCCAGAACTTGTATTTAGTCAGCAATGAGTCTATTTCGACGTATGCTATTTTCATACTTCCCGGTACGGTAGCTGTAATTTCCGTCGAGTTTCCATTCTCTGCTTTCTTGTCAGTGCATTGTGTGAACATCAGCGCAAGAGCCAATGCCAAAAATCCATTCAGGACATACTTCATTTTTTTCATCATGTTTTTTTCAGTATCTTAGTTATTAATTGTTTTCCTGTTCTTTTCCGTTAGGCATACGTTCGACAATGGCATGCGGATTCGTTTGCCTTGCCTCGCGATCTTGCGATTGTACGCACCCGATACCCTTCCTACGCAACGCCTTGTTGCCGCTGACGTGGGTATTAGGGAATTTTCCGTTTTTTGTAAAGAGTATCTTTACAGAGAATAGTGCTATGCTGATAGCAACTATTAACACAGTAAAGAGGATAGTCTTAAGCATTTCTATTAATTTTGTGCTGCAAAGATATACTTTTTGTTATCGAAATTGGATGTTTGTCCTTGAAAAAAGCGGGGAGTATCCTCATTAATTCGTATTTTTAACTTATTTTTACGGAAGTAGAAAAATAAACACTTGATTTATGGAGAAAAAAGATTTGAAACCTGTTATTGTCTTCCAATATTTTGAAGAAGTGTGCCAGGTGCCTCGTCCTTCCAAGAAGGAAGAAAAAATAAGAGCTTATCTGTTGGATTTTGCCCAGAAGCACGGGTTGCATGCCCGGACCGATGATGCTGGAAATGTATTGATAGAGAAGCCGGCTTCGCAGGGCAAGGAGAATTTGAAAACGGTAATTCTCCAGTCGCACATGGATATGGTGTGTGAGAAAAACAAGGATACACAGCATAACTTCGAAACCGACCCGATAGAAACATATATTGACGGGGAATGGTTGAGAGCCAGAGGAACCACGTTGGGAGCCGATAATGGAATCGGAATGGCAGCCGAACTTGCCTTGCTGGCTTCGGATGATGTGGAACACGGACCTGTACAATGCTTGTTTACGGTGGACGAAGAAACAGGACTGACCGGTGCTTTCGCTTTGAAAGAAGGTTTTATGAAAGGGGATATCCTGATAAACCTGGACTCGGAGGATGAAGGGGAGTTATTTATCGGTTGTGCCGGAGGGGCGGGTACAACAGCGGTATTTCCTTGCCCGATGACGCATGCACCCGAAGGATATTTCTTTTTCCGTGTAGTTGTAAAAGGACTTACTGGAGGCCATTCGGGGGATGATATAAATAAGAACCGTGCGAATGCTAACAAACTGTTGAACCGTTACTTGGTGCAACTGATGCGGAAATACGACCTGCGTCTGTGCGAGATAGACGGAGGGAATCTGCATAATGCCATTCCGCGCGAGGCTTATGCTGTATGTGCAGTCCCGATGGAAAACAAGGAGTCGGTGCGTGTGGACCTGAACGTGTATTTGTCGGAAGTGGAAAACGAATATGCTGTAACTGAACCTAATTTGCAGATGGACCTGGAATCGGAAGCACCTCGTGCGGAAGTGATGGAAGTTGCTGACATGAAGCGTTTCTTGCTTTCTATTTATGCTGTGCATAATGGAGTGTATGCCATGAGCCAGGACATTGCAGGATTGGTAGAGACTTCGTCTAACCTGGCTTCGGTGAAACAAGGAAAAGGGGAACTGACAGTGGTGACCAGTCAGCGCAGTTCCATCCTTTCTTCGCGTGAGGATATGTCGATGATGGTAAGTGCAGCATTTTTGCTGGGTGGTGCTTCTGTTTCAACAGGTGACGGATATCCGGGTTGGAAACCCAATCCTTCTTCAGAAATATTGCACATTGCCGTAGAGAGTTACAAGCGCTTGTTTGGAACAGAACCGAAAGTAAAAGCCATTCATGCCGGATTAGAGTGCGGATTGTTTTTGGAGAAGTATCCTTCGTTGGATATGGTATCGTTCGGACCTACTTTGCGTGGCGTGCATTCGCCCGATGAGCGCATGCTGATTCCTACAGTAGATAAGTTCTGGCGTCATCTGTTGGATGTTTTGGCACATATTCCTGCGAAATCTTGATAAAAAATGATTGCACACCCATGGCACAGGCACACGTAAGTTCATATAGGTTTACCGGATGCCGTATCGGCAGGAAAGTAAGTAGAATCAGTGGCTTTTTATGTTTGTCTGTGTTAGGTGTGTGCTTTTTCTGTTTGCGGGTCAGTGCACAGGAATCTTTTCGGGTGATGCACTATAATGTAGAGAATTTCTTCGATTGCCGTGATGATTCCTTGAAACAAGACGAAGAATTCTTACCACATGCCGTCCGTGGATGGAACTGGAACCGTTATCATGCAAAGATGAATAAGATAGCCAAGGTGGTGTTGGCTGCTTCGAGTAATCAGGTTCCTGATTTGGTAGGACTGTGTGAGGTGGAAAATGCCTATTGCCTGGATGGACTGACCAGGTATTCGCCTTTGCGTGATGCCGCTTATCGGTATGTGATGACTGATTCGCCTGATGAACGTGGCATTGATGTAGTTTTGCTTTATCAGCCTGCTACGTTCCGGTTGCTTGGTATGCAGTGCATCCGTATTCCTTCTTTCCGTATCGGGCGAAAGCCTACCCGTGACTTGTTGCATGTAAGCGGGCGTGTCATTTCAGGCGATACCCTTGATGTATTTGTTTGTCATTTTCCTTCCCGTTCTGGCGGAACAAGGCAAAGCGAACCATACCGTTTGTTTGTTGCGGATGTATTGCGTCATACGGTCGATTCGTTGCTCTCCGTACGTCAATCCCCTTACCTTATTATAATGGGCGATTTCAATGATGAACCGTCCAGCCGTTCAATATCCCAAGTGCTGGGGGCACAAACGCCAGAAGAGGAGAATGATGTCTCATCTTTTCTTCTTTATAATTTAATGGCGGGAAAAGAACCCGGAACTTATCGTTACCGTGGAGAATGGGGAGTACTCGACCAGTTCATCGTTAATGGCAGTATGCTTCTTCCTTCAGCCTCACTTCATACCGGTACTGCGGAAGCCCATGTGCTTGACTTTCCTTTTTTGCTTGAAGAAGACGAACGATATGGAGGTATTACTCCTTTTCGCACTTACAAGGGGATGAGGTATCAAGGCGGATACAGCGATCATCTGCCCGTATGTCTGGATATCCGAATCAGATACTGATTCCCATAATATAGTCGTTCATATAAAAGCCGTTGCCGATGTGCGTGTCTTCTTCACGTACTTTTTCCATTCCCATGTGTTGGTAAAATCCAAGAGCCGGATTTTCCCGGTTTACGTTCAATTCCATTCGGCAGGGAGCCGGATGCAGTTCCTTGATACCCTTGATGGCCTGTTGGAACAGGAGTTTGCCTAGATGACTTTTTTGGTAATAGGGAATCACATAGATTTTCTGTAAGTGATACAGGTCTTCCCCTTCGGGTTGGATGGATACGTAACCTGCAGGCTCGCATTCTTCGTAGGCAATATAGTAGATGTGCCCTTCTTCTGTCATTTGTTTTTTCAGATTTTCGGGCGAATACATCCAGTCCATCATATAGTCGATTTGTTCCGGAGTCAGGATATCTTTGTAAGTGGCGGGGAAGACCTCTTTTGCCAATTGGTTGATTAAGTGAATGTCTTCGAGTGTAGCTTTTCTGATTGTAAACATTGTTCTTGATTTTTCTTACAAAGTTATTGTTTTTGCTTGAAAAAGAAGAATAAAGACAGGATAAATTCTGTTTCAAAAAGTATGATTGCATACTTTGTTTTGTTAAAAGAGATAAAATAAAAGTACTATGCAATACAAGGTATTTATATAATACATATATTTGTGCCATACAAAGAAATAAGGAGGAATGACAGATGAATGTTGATAATGTGAAATCTCAAATGCGCAAAGGGATGCTTGAGTATTGCATCTTATTGCTGCTTCATCGGGAGCCTCTGTATGCATCGGATATCATCCAGAACCTGAAAGAAGCAAAACTGATTGTGGTGGAGGGTACTTTGTATCCGTTGCTTACACGCCTGAAAAATGATAATTTGTTGTCGTATGAATGGGTGGAATCCACGCAAGGACCTCCACGGAAATATTATCGCCTCACTTCCGAAGGGGAAGAGTTCTTGAAAGGGCTGGAAACGGCATGGGACGAACTGGCGGCTACGGTAAATCATTTAAGAACGAAACTAATAACCTGTAAAGACAATGAAAAAGACACTGACTGTTAATTTGGGTGGAACCGTTTATCATATAGACGAGGACGCCTATATTTTGCTTGACAATTACTTGAATAATCTTCGCTATCATTTCCGGAAAGAAGAAAGTGCCGACGAGATTGTACGTGATATGGAAATCCGCATTTCGGAGTTGTTTAATGAATACCTTGCCGGAGGCATTCAAGTCATTACCGTCGTGCAAGTGGAAGAGGTTATCGCCCGTATGGGAAAACCTGAAGACCTGAGTCCGGATGAGGAAGAAACGGCCGAGAGAAAGACCGATGAATCGTTGCAAGGAGTGCAACGGCGCTTGTTCCGTAATCCGGACGACCGTATTCTGGGCGGTGTACTTTCGGGATTGGCTGCTTATTTCGGCATCGATTCTACTCCTTTACGTATTTTGTTGCTGATATTAGGCTTTATCCTGCTCAGTGTGGGAGGATTTTTCCCGTTGATGTTGGCATATATTATCATGTGGATTATTATTCCCCAGGCACGCACCGCCACCGAGAAACTTCAGATGCGAGGTGAACCCATCAATATGGAGAATATAGGGCGGACAGTGACCGACGGGTTCGAACGGGAAGGCGATAAGATACGTTCTGCCGGGTCTCGTTCGTTGCTGGCACGTTTTTGCGATGCTGTGATACAAGTGGCAGGTTTCCTCATCAAGGTAGTGCTGGTATTGGTTGCCATTTGTTGTGTGCCGGCATTGCTTGTCGGGCTAGCTGTAGCCTTTGCATTGTTGATGGCTGCCACGGGAGTATTGGCAAGTACGCCTGCCCTGCTTTATTATGCATTGCCAGAAGTGGATTGGAGCATGCTGACTACGAGCCCTGCTCCTGTTATCGGGCTCGCAGTCTGTGCACTGTTGGTAATAGGCATTCCCGTAGTCGGTTTGTTGCAGGTTATCTTGCAGAGTTTCAAGGTCTGGCGTCCGATGGCTACGGGAGTCAAGGTGACTCTGATATTGTTATGGATTATAGCGGTAGCAGTAGGTTCATTCTTTGTGTTCCAGCTTCCCTTTGTTATCCATAGTGTCACCGACTGGGTTTGAACTTTGTGCCAGTCTGTATACAGTTTCCTATTGTAGAAAAGTATGACGCTCCATTTCTACTCCACCCGAACGGATGATTACTTCGTATGGCAGGTTGTCACCGTCCGGGTGGAATGAGAGAGGCAGTATAAGTTCGGATACTCCGTAAGGTTCCAGGCTTTCTACAGTACCTTGTGCTATGGTTTTATCGTTCAGGCGCACTTCAACTTCAGCTGGTTGTGAGGTAGAAAGTCCGAAGTTTTCCACTTTTACTTTCAGGGTTCCTTGCGAGGAGTCGTATTGTGGGCGGCGTGCCGAGAGAAGGGCAGGAGTATAGTTGACATAGGGCAGGTAGGCATAGCCGAACAGTAACTCACCTTTTGTTGTGTGTCCAATAAGTTTGGGCGCAAATTCGTCGGGAGTGATACCGCTTCCTTTTCCGTCAAAGGTCACTATCAGGTCTTTTCCGTCTTTGCGTGTCTTTACTGGCAGGCAGCCTCGTCCGTAATTGACTTCTGTGTATGCACCGAAGCGGAGGGACTGAATGTCTATGTCTGTTTGAGGATTGAATCCCGGTTCGGCCTGTATCCGTACTTCAATACGTCGGGTAGAGTCATCAATGGGTCGGGTGTTGAGTACCGAAAGCAGTATTCCTTTGTTGAGTGGGATACAGATGTTTTTCGATGAATGCCGGTCACCTGGAAGATCATTCCATTTAATGGTATCGATGACTGCAAAATTCATTTGTATGGCTCGTCCGTTGTGGTCTTGGAAAACTTTCGGTCGTTCGTATTTGAACCAATGCTCTATTTCTCCATCGCGATGGAAAGATACGCCGGGCATGTAGGCTTCGCCTTGTTCCGTTACCCAGTGTATGCCGTCTTTCGAACGTTGGTAATAGGCTATGCGTCCTAGCCAATCGTTGACAATCAGGTGATACTGTAGGCTGTCTTTCCATACCACTGGGTCTTCGAATTTGCCTTCTACAGCAGGATAGACCCGTTTGCCTGTCAGTTGCCGGTAAGGGGAGATGCCGTCGCGGCTAATCCATACACCTCCACCACGGCATACCATCAGGCGTGAGCCGTCTTGCCGGCGGGCAAAGGTGAGGTTGGACAATCCTTCGATGATTGGTCGGTCGCGTGGGTCGAAATCAAATTTCTGGTAATACCATATCGGGCTATCTTCATTTGTTGCGATGTAGTATCCGTCGATAACATAGACTACGATACGTCCGTCGTCCAGTCGGAAGGCTTCAGGGTTATGCCCTTTCCCGATGGAGTTCTGGATGTGATAGGGACCGGTCAGTTTATCGGAGGTGGCGTGAAAGACGGTCGAATTAGACCAGAACATGTGTCCTTTGGGTGAGTTTTCCGGCCATCCGCATACATATAGATGATACCGTTTGTCGGGAGTCTGGAGGATATTGCCTCCCCAAAAAGAGATGTCTGGCAGTTCGATGCCGTTGTCTGTATATCGGTTCTGCACGCTGTCTGTTCCCCATGTCTGTTTTCCTTGGGTTCCTTCAGGCATGGCAAGGAAGCGGTCCATAAACCGGGCTCCGGGAACCAGTTGTTGCCATTCGGCAGGACGTTCGCGTTCGACGGTTTGTGCATAGGTGCTGGTGCTGCATGCTAGTACAGACAGTCCCAGGAGTATTTTGGTTGCGATGTTTTTCTTCATATTCTTCTGTGTTTGGTTTTAGTATATTAGTTTAAAGTATTCTGTCTTTTCGATATCAGATAATTCTTTCCGGCATGAAAGATTCCGTTGATAATGTTATTGGAACGTGTAAGCAGTTACTTAATACTTAAAAAGGTCATATCAATCACTGCTTTGAGTAATGATACGACCTTTTTTTGCTGATTTCATCGACACTGTATGTGTCGCGGAATTTACGCTGTTTGTATGTATCCAATCGGCTTCTGCATTGGTTTGCAAGTCTGTCTTGTCATTGTTTTTCCAGTGCGAAGCCTAGCTGCAGGCCGTCGTATTCGTCCAGCAAGGAATTGGCGGTGCTTACCACCGAATTGGAGGAATTGCTGCTTAAGGCACTGCCTATTGTCTGCATCAGCGACATGACTTTGTCTGCCTTAAAAAGCAGGCTCATCTTCTTGGGAGCCAGTACATTCTGCGAAACGATGGCGTTGAATTTCAATCCCAGTTTTGTCTTCAGCTGCAATTCTTTCGTTTCACTGTCATACGTATAGGTTCCAGATGTGGTACGCCCTTTTACTGTCGAGGTGTAGGTTCCATCGGAATTGAAGGTGTATGAACATCCTTCTGTAAAGCCCAGCTTTTCCAGAATGCCAGTCATCTTCTCTTCTACTTTCTTTGACGCTACTTCGCCTCCCGCTTTTGCCAACAGATTGTCACTGGTAAACTTGCAATCGGGTCCCGTATAATTCCACGTGCCTTCTATCGACCACGAAGCAAGGTCGCTTCCTTTTCCTTCCGTTATCGCATTGGCTACTCCGGAAAGAATCGATTTCCAGTCTTGTGCCTTGGCTGTGCTGCAAAATACAAAGCATAAGGCAAACACCAACATTCCTTTTATGAAATTGTTCTTTTTCATTTTGTTCATCCTTTCATTATTCTAGTATGGCAGAAGTCACAGTGTACAGCAAAACGACTCTGTGACTCTGTGATGAAAAGGAAAATCAACAAGCTTTGAAGCTCATATCCAATCCTTTTACCGAATGGGTCAACGCACCTACCGAAATGAAGTCGACACCACATTCGGCATAATCACGAAGAGTATCAAAGGTGATGCCTCCTGATGATTCGATTTCGTAGCGTCCTCCTACCATTTCTACAGCTTTGCGTGTGTCGGCAGGCGTAAAGTTATCCAGCATAATGCGGTCTACACCACCCAAGTCGAGCACTTGTTGCAGTTCGTCGAAGTTCCGTACCTCGATTTCTATCTTCAAATCCTTTCCTTTCTCCTTGCAATATTCTTTTGCACGCAAAATGGCCTTGTCGATTCCTCCGGCGAAATCTACATGGTTGTCTTTCAGCAGAATCATATCGAAGAGACCGATGCGGTGATTCACTCCGCCACCGATTTTTACTGCCATCTTTTCCAGAATGCGCATGCCCGGAGTAGTTTTACGCGTATCCAGTACGCGGGTTTTTGTGCCTTCCAGACGCTCTACGTATTTATGGGTCATTGTAGCGATGCCGCTCATGCGTTGCATGATATTCAGCATCAGACGTTCGGTTTGCAGAAGCGACTGCACTTTTCCCGATACTATCATGGGTACATCTCCCGGTTTCACAGGAGTGCCGTCCAGAATGAACACTTCCACTTTCAATGTCGGGTCGAAACGGCGGAATACTTCCTTTGCCACTTCAATGCCTGCCAGTATGCCTTCTTCTTTTATCAGCAGCTTCGATTTTCCCATAGCATCGGCTGGAATGCACGATAATGTAGTGTGGTCGCCATCACCTATATCTTCGGCAAACGACAAGTCGATAAGCCGGTCAATCAAGTCTTTTACAATTTTCTCGTCCATATTCGTTCTGTTTTTTAATTGTACTATCAAATCGGGGCAAAGGTACGGATTTATTCATACCTTTGCAAAAAGAAAATGTTTAAAACCCGATTAAAGATTATGAAATTTGTACTATTGGTTGTAGGAAAGACAGTAGAGAAACATTACATTTCCGCCATAGGTGATTATGTGCAGCGGATAAAGCATTATATTCCGTTCGACATTGAAGTGATTCCGGAACTGAAGAATACCAAGAGCCTTAGTACCGACCAGCAAAAAGAAAAGGAGGGCGAACTGATACTGAAAGCACTCCAGCCTGGAGACGTGCCAGTCTTGCTTGATGAACACGGCAAGGAGTTCCGCTCGACAGAATTTGCCACTTGGATAGAACGCAAGATGCATTCCGTCAAGCGGTTGGTGTTCATTATCGGAGGCCCGTACGGGTTCTCGCCTGCCGTTTATCAGGCGGCGCAAGAAAAACTTTCACTTTCGAAAATGACTTTTTCGCACCAGATGATACGTCTCATCTTTGTCGAGCAATTATATCGTGCGATGAGCATCCTGAACAACAGTCCGTACCACCACGAATAGATGGACACATATTACTGTTTTTACAAAGTCAAACGGCTGCCCAGTCCGGGACATCCCAGTCCTCCCTCAATCCCATATTGCTAGGACTGCAGTCCTAAGCTTACTAGGACTGGAGTCCTGACCAATCGGGACAGCAATCCTGACTGCACAGGACTTTTTACGCAATCCAATGGCTTTAATTATGCAGTTTGCCGCATCCGGCAACGCAGCCTACTGTATCCGAATTACCTCTTCATTCCCCGTATCACGTCTTTTGTGGCGGCATCTACCCGGTACGACTCTACGATTTTCTGTAATGCCTTGTTGTAAGTGAAGTTGTCCAACGAATTTTGTTGCAGGTATGCCATCGTCTGTTGGGGAAATTTCACGAAGCAGACAGAGAGTGCCCATGCCACTCCCATCCGTACGTAATAGCCTTCGTGACGGATAGCATTATATAAGGAGAGAAGTTCGCCGATGTGCTCCTCGTCGATGAAGAGCTGCATCGCCATCACCACTCCGAAACGGATTTCATACTCGCCCTCGGCTTGCATCCAAGTCTTCAGGTACTCCCACAGCCGTTCTTTGTTCGTTTCGACGAACCGCTTTCCTCCTCCGAACTTGAACGTGTCGCATACCGACCAGCTGTTGATGTTCCATACAAAACGGGTCACTCGGTGCAGGTACACCTCGATGTCGGCATCGGGACGGATGCAGCCCAATACCATTCCATGCAACATCCGCTCTTCCATATAATAGGTGTCGGCGGTATCGAGGTAAGCTTCCCAATCGGCTTTGGCGATGCGTGCCGCCAGCTGGCGCAAGTGGGGCACACGGATACCCAACACATGTTCCACGCCCGGATTCAGGCTTTCGGTAAACTTTTTGTTCCCTTGCTCTGCCAACCGGAGCAGATGCTCTTTGATGGTCAAGCCTTCGAGTCTGTATTCTTCCATATCTTTTGCTTTGTTGTCATATTTCCTGCAAAAATACGCATTGCTATCCCCATAAGTAGGTATTTAACATCTTTTTTTACCTAAAAGTAGGTATTGCCGCTATAAAGCAAGCTCCATACCTTTGCGGTAGTTAAAAATCAACAAAAGATAAAGAGAAATGAAAACAACGAGACTCCTATTCTCACTCTGTTTAGCGATGCTTGCCCCGCACGCTTTCGCTATAGCAGAGCAGGCAAGTAAAAGCAATGCGGACATAACCGCAGAGAGCGCATCGGAAACGGTTAAGACGGAAAAGAAGAAATCACGCTTTACCATCGGCGGTTATGGTGAGGCGGTGTATAGCCGGAACTTTTATAGCGACAATTATTTGCGCTATGACAGTCCGCAGGATTATAAAGACGATAAACACGGACGTTTTGACCTGCCACATGTTGTCCTGATGTTAGGATATGATTTTGGCAAAGGCTGGTCAATGGGGATGGAAATCGAATTTGAACACGGAGGTACAGAAAGTGCCGTTGAGATAGAAGAACATGAAGGAGGTGAATACGAAACCGAAGTGGAACGTGGAGGTGAAGTTGCTCTCGAACAATTCTGGATCCAGAAATCTTTCTGTCCGGAGTTCAACATTAAATTAGGGCACATGGTCATCCCGGTAGGTGCTACGAATGCCCATCACCTTCCTACCGAATTCTTTGGTGTATATCGTCCGGAAGGTGAAAATACCATTATGCCTTGTACGTGGCATGAAACTGGATTAAGCATTTGGGGACGTGCAGGAGATTGGCGGTATGAAGCTATGTTGCTTCCTGGACTTGACTCTGACCGTTTTAATGATAAGGAATGGATAAAAGGCGGTGCTGGAAGCCCTTACGAATTCAAGATAGCCAACGCTATGGCTGGTGCTGTCCGTGTAGATAATTATTCGGTAAAAGGCCTTCGACTTTCTGTCAGCGGATATGCCGGAAACACATTCAGCAATACACTGAAGAAAGCGACCAATGCCATATACGACAATGTAAAGGGGACTGTATTAATCGGTTCATTTGATTTTCATTACAACGACCATAACTGGGTGGCACGTGGAAATTTTGATTATGGACACTTGTCGGATGCTGCTTTGATAACCCGTTATAACCAAAGTTTCTCCAATGACTCGCCTGCGAAAAAGAGACCCGTAGCTACATCAGCAATTTCTACAGGGGTAGAAGTGGGCTACGACTTATTTGGCTGGCTTGGCAAAAAACAGCAAGAAAAAGGACGCAAATTCTATCTTTTCGGTCGTTATGAATATTATGATTCAATGTATAAAACGGAAGATGCAGTGACTGATTATGAAGAATATGGACGGCAACGCATCGCTTTCGGTGTCAACTACTATCCGATGAAAGACATTGTACTGAAGGGGGAATATTCATTGGGTATCCTTAAAAGCAAATTTAATAATGAACCTGCCGTCTCATTGGGAGTAGCATATTCCGGTTTCTTCAATTTGTAAAATCAAAAACAAGATACAAACAAAACACTAATTTAAAAATAAGACAATGAAAAAGTATTTGAAATTTCCGATTTACGTGGCATTGTCTGCCATGGTAGGCATGAATGTTACGGCTTGTAGTGATGACGACCCTGTTAATCAGGAAGAATCTGGAACTCTCTCTGCACAGGAACAGGCTCTGAAAGATGTAATAACTGATTATACAGACCAAACTGTGATACCTACTTACAAAGGAATGGCAGATGCCGCTATGGAACTGCATAGCCTATGTATTGATATTCGTACCAAAAAATCAGATGGAACGTTATCTACCGCCGATGTGGAAGCTGCCGGTGAAGCTTGGAAAACCGCACGTGATTATTGGGAAAAAAGTGAAGCTTGGTTGTTTGGTCCTGCCGGAGACTATTATATAGACCCACACATTGATTCGTGGCCGCTTGATAAAACAGGAATGGATGCCCTGTTGAGCAATCCTGCACAAATGGCACAAATGGATGATGAAGGTGTATATGTCGGTAACTATTTAGGATATGCATTACAAGGATTCCATGCCATCGAATATCTTTTATTTGAACTGACAAATACAAACGCTAACGGCAATGCTACTGCTAATTCTGAAAGTGTAGCTCATAATCTGAATTATACCACCGAGGAATTAAATTATTTGGTTGGTTTAGCCGCTGACTTGCGTAATCAGTGTATTTTATTGGAAGCATGTTGGGCTGGTACAGAAAATGTAACATCAGAGAAACAACAGATTTTGACTGATACCGAACTGGATAAAGGCATAAACTTTGGTGAACGTATTAAAAATGCGGGTAACGCAGGTAGTGAATACGTAAACTATCTCGATGTAATGTACGACATTATAACCGCAGGCATCCAAAACATAGCAAACGAGGTAGGCAACATTAAAATCGGTAACCCGACAGGTAAGGGTCTTCCTTCAGGAGGTATGGAATACGATCCGAACTATATCGAATCACCTTATAGTTTAAATTCTATCCGCGACTTCTTGGGTAATATCATTAGTATCCGCAATGCTTATCAAGGTTCTCCTTCTGTAGACGGAACTATTCAAGTAGCTACGAATACGCTTAGTGCTTACATTGCTACGCTTGATCCCGACCTGGACAACCGTGTGAAAGCAGCCATCCAAGATGCATACGATAAAATTTCGTTGATGGGTGAACCGTTTGCATATACGTGCGGAGCATCTGAGTATGATACCGTTAACCAAGACGCAATCGATGCCTGCAACGTAATGAATGACATCTTCGACGAAGTGAAAGCTTTGCTACAAGCAAACCATTAATCCACTTTGTGCTAACACAAAGGCATAGGCATTCCTCTTCGGAAGAATGTCTATGTCCTTTAAACATACCGTAACCACACTAACTTTATATTACTTTTGATTATGAAGAAACAGTATTATTTAGTCGCATTTCTGACAATAGGCATGCTAACGGCTTGTAGCGACGATGAAGTAAAAACAGATAATCCCACTCCCAATCCGGAACCGTCAGAACTCCCTGACTGGTATTATACAGGTGGAGAATTGGGTACGACATTCAACTCGTCTTCTACCGCCTTCGAAGACCCGACTCCCGTAGTGGACGGTGATGCCGATATGACCGCCTCCTTCAACAGAGGGGAGCAATTCTTCGAAAAACCTTATACTTCCAACTTCTCCGGTATGCGTCACGGCCTCGGTCCTGTCTATATCCGGACTTCCTGCCAGCATTGCCATCCGGGATACGGACACGGACAAAGCCAACCTGCCGGTTCTTTTAATACAAACACAATAGGCAACGGTTACTTATTAGTTGTATACAACCCTGCAACCAATGCCTACGTTTCTTGGCTTGCAGGTATGCCGCAGACCCATGCCGTAGCCCCTTTCAAGGCTCCGCTGGACGAAAGCCAGATTATGCTGACCTGGCATGAATATACCGACCAGAATGGGAACAAGTTCCCCGACGGTGAGACCTATTCGTTGCGCTATCCGGAAATAACGATTCCCAAGAGTGCCATTTATGTAGCCAACAAGGGGTATGATGTAGGTACATACGAAGTCCGCCTCGAATCCACCATCGGCATTTACGGTACGGGCTTGCTGGATGCCATTTCGGATGAAGACCTGAAAGCGCAATACGTGCAGGAAGAAAAAGACGGTTATCTGAAGAACGGGCTGAACCCCAACATCTTTGCCAACGGAGACTGGACGGGGCAATATGCCAACACGGCACAGGGAGGTGACGGGACGAAATATCCTTTCCGTTATACGTATGCTCTGAGCCGTGGTCCGTTGCAGGATGCAGCCGGAGCCAACGCTTTCTGGAACATCACCAACGCTACACGTAGCGACCGCCGCTTCCATTACCTGGATGCGGCAGGTACGTATGCCCAGTATTCTTCGGAAGACCCCGATGTGCAAGCCGGATTCCGTGACTACATCGAGCAAGCCGACCCGGAAAAGAACCATCCCGACTGGCATATCCAAAACGAAGACGGTACGTATGACGAGCAACAGAACATCTACAACTACCTGACTTCGAAAGAACTGGACGTGGAAGTGTCTGACCAAGACTACATCGACCTCATGGTATGGCACCGCGGACTTGCCGTGCCCGCCGCACGCAACGTAGACGATGAAGAGGTATTGAAAGGAAAGGAACTCTTCGAACAAATCGGGTGTACGTATTGCCATAAGCCCAGCTGGACTACGGGCGATGACGAGATACGCGACCCGGCACGCTTCTTCGTAGGAGACAAGGCAGACCAGTTGCCCCGCTATCCGAACCAGAAGATATGGCCTTATACGGATATGGTACAGCACAAGCTGCACATGCAGAACGATATCCGCACGGGCTGGTGCCGCACCACTCCGCTTTGGGGACGCGGCCTGCACCAGCGTTGCACCGGAGCCGAATATGCCGACCGCTTGCACGATTGCCGCGCACGCACCACGCTGGAAGCCATCATGTGGCACGGCACCAGCACCGAGAGCGACGCTTACGAGACTGTGGAACAGTTCCGCCAGCTCTCGAAAGAAGACCGTGACGCCATCGTGAAATTCATCGATTCTATTTAAATCAGTAGACTAGGTACTAGGGACTAGGTGACTAGGTATTAAACACCTCGTTTTAAAGACTTTTTAAAACATGGTACCTAGTCAACTAGTACCTAGTCAACTAGTCACCTAATAAAAAACAAATGAAACTGATAAAACGCATTGCTTTCGGAAGTGCAGGACTGCTCGTCTTGCTGATGATGGCCGCCACCGTTGTAGAAAAACTGCAAGGAACCGGTACGGCTTGGACGGCTATCTATGGCTCTCCGTTCTTTACCATACTGTGGGGAATCATGGCGGTATGCGCTTTGGTTTACCTGATAAGCCGGAAACTGCAACGGGATTTTTTTACGTTCCTGCTGCACATAGCGTTTCTGATTATCCTGGCAGGAGCGCTCACTACGCGCCTTTGCGGAAAGCAAGGAAGCATCCATTTGCGGATGAACGATACGCCTGTTTCGGCTTTCGTCACTTCGGGAACGGAGGAAGAGCCGCTTCCTTTCGATGTGCGGCTGCACGATTTCCGCATCGACTATTACAAAGGAAGCTTTGCGCCCATGGACTTTACCAGCCGCATCCGAATTGAGGATAACGGAATGCAGGCAGAGGGAGAAGTGTCGATGAACCGGATATTCACCTATCGCCATTACCGTTTCTACCAGTCGGCATACGACAAGGACGGGCAAGGAACTACCCTTGCGGTGTCTTACGACCCGTGGGGCATCGGCATTACCTATACCGGATATGCTTTATTGCTGCTCTCTGTCTTGGGCTTCTTTTTTCAGAAAGACAGCATGTTCCGCCGGCTTCTTCGTCATCCCGCGTTGCGTAATAAAACCGTTTTGTTAGGTATCGCGCTGTTTTCATCCGTCGCTGGCATGGCTTCGGGACAACCCAAGCACTTATCCCGTGAGGCGGCATCCGCGGTAGGCAATCTCTACATCTATTACCACGACCGCATCTGTCCCTTGCAGACCTTGGCGAAAGACTTTACCGTAAAACTTTACGGCAAAACGACCTACAAAGGACTGACTGCCGAACAGGTGTTTACGGGCTGGTTCTTTTATTACGATGACTGGAAAGCCGAGCCTGTCATCCGCATTAAAAGCAAGGAAGTGCAACGCCGGCTGGGTATCGGAGGGGATTATGCTTGCCTGAACGATTTTTTCGGAACGGAAGGGTATAAGCTGAAAGAGAATGGAACGGGCAGTTCCCAATACAAACGTGAATGGAACGAGGCGAACGAGAAGTTCAACTTGATTAGCATGACCGCTACGGGCAGCATCCTGAAAATCTATCCGTGCCGGACGGAGCATAACCGGACAGGTTGGTTCGCTCCCGTAGACGACTTGCCTCAAGACTTGCCCGACGAGCAATGGCTGTTCGTCCGCAAGAGTCTGGGATTGCTGAGCGAGCAGGTGATGAAGAAAAACGATGCTGCCATACTCGAACTTACGGGGAAGATACGGAAATACCAACAAAAGACTGCGGGTGAAGTGCTTCCTTCCGATGCCTGTTTCCGGGCGGAAAAGCTATACAACTGTTTGGACTATACCCGGCCTTTGGCGATGGCTTGCCTTACCGTCGGCATTCTTTCCTTTATTTTCTATTGCCGGCGGATGAACCGTCCGGTATGCGGCAAGACCCGTGTGAATGTCTTTTTGCTTGCCGCATTGGGTATCATTGCGGTTTATCTCTTGTCGCTTATCGGCCTGAGGGGATTCGTCAGCGGACACCTTCCACTGTCGAACGGCTACGAGACGATGCAGTTTCTGGCATTGTGCGCCACCTTGCTTACTTTTATTTTCTACCGCAAGTCCGAAGCCGTCATTGCTTTCGGCTATATGCTGTGCGGGCTGGCATTGCTGGTGGCGATGCTGGGCGAGGCAAATCCGCCTATTACCCAACTGATGCCGGTATTGGCATCGCCCTTGCTTAGCCTTCATGTGGTGACCATTATGATTGCCTATTCGCTTACCGCATTTATCATGCTGAACGGCATTATGGCAATTGTGTTGCGCTATATTCATAAGGATTATCAGGATGCCGTTGTCCGGCTGCAAGTCATGAGCCGGCTTATTCTTTATCCGGCGGTGTTCTGCCTGGCGCTCGGCATTTTCATCGGTGCCGTGTGGGCGAATGTTTCATGGGGGCGTTATTGGGGATGGGACCCGAAAGAGACTTGGGCGCTTATCACCTTATTTATATATGCGGCAGCCTTGCATGCTTCGTCGCTCCCCGCATTCCGTCGGCCTATGTTCTTTCACTGGTTTGCCGTTATCGCGTTTTTGAGCGTACTGATTACTTATTTTGGCGTCAATTTCATCTTAGGCGGCATACATAGCTATGCTTAAAAAGAAAGCATCATTTGTTTTTACTTGTCATTCTGTTGAGAATGAAAACAGAGGCTGATGCGTGAGCACCGGCCTCTGTTGCTATAAAAGATTGTCTTGTATGATGGGGATTCAATATCAATATACTTCCACCTTGGCAGCCAGCGACTTGCACTTGTCGCGCAAGGCATCGAGGTCGCCGTCCGGTTTGTCGTAGCAAACCACTACGCCCATCCGGCGGTTCAGCTTCGTAAACGGTTTGCCGAAGATGCGTAAGTACGTATCGGGTTGTGAGCAGACCAGTTCTTCACCCCGATAACGCGGAGCTTCCTTGCTGGCTATGGGCGAAAGAATCACGGCACTGGCACCGATATGCTCTTGTGTAATGCCTGGGATAGGCAATCCCAGCACAGCGTATAAATGCAATTCAAATTCGTTCAGGTTCTGGGTATTTGCCAAAGTTACCATTCCCGTATCGTGCGGACGTGGAGAAAGTTCGGAGAAGTACACGCCGTTTTCGTGGCTCAAGAAGAACTCTACGCCCCAAATGCCATAGCCGGTCAATGCTTCGGTTACTTTTGCTGCCATGCGTTGCGCTTCGGCAAGATGTTCGGGAGCGATGTGTGCAGGCTGGAAGCTCTCGCGGTAGTCCCCGCCTTTCTGTACATGTCCGATAGGCGGGCAGAACAGGGTAGGGCCGTTCTTCTGCGTCACCGTAAGCAAGGTGATTTCACTGTCAAACTGGATGAACTCTTCGATTATCAGTTCCTTGATATCGCCCCGGCTTCCTTCGCAACCGTAATGCCATGCGTGTTCCAGGTCTTCCGGACCTTTCGCTACCGACTGGCCTTTGCCCGATGAGGACATCAAGGGTTTGATGACACAGGGGAAACCGATTTTTTCTGCCGCTTCCTTCAATTCGTCGAATGATTTGGCATAGAAATATTTCGCGGTCTTTAATCCTAATTCTTTTGCGGCAAGGTCGCGTATCGCCTTGCGGTTCATCGTAAAGTTTACGGCACGCGCACTGGGCACCACCTGAATGCCTTCTTTCTCCAAATGGTACAACCGTTCGGTACGGATGGCTTCAATCTCAGGCACAATAATGTCCGGATGATATTTTTCAACTACACGGTCGAGCGCATCGCCATCCAGCATATTGAATACTTCACAAGCATCTGCCACCTGCATGGCAGGAGCTCCTGCATACGAATCACACGCAATGATGTACTGTCCCAAACGTTGGGCAGCAATCACAAACTCTTTTCCTAATTCGCCGGAACCCAGCAACAATATTTTCTTCGTCATACGATTAACTTTTTTCTATGTGGACAAAGATAACACAAATTTTGCTTTGCTTGCATGGAAACTATGAAAAAACAGTATCAATTCTTTTCATGGAGTATCCGACTTAGTTATCGCGTCATGCACTTTCTTCTGGTGTGGCTGTCTGGCTTTGAGATGATGTTTCATTATTTTTATCATTTTCATTTTCATCCGGTTCATTTTGTGGCTGTTCGGATTGAGTTTCGTCTGGTTCTGAAAGTTCGTTGTCTACATTTTCTCCTTCCTCTTCTGCTGGTAAATCACGGAATGCCTGCATGTACTCTTTAGGTGTTTGTCCAAACAAATCTTTAAAAGTATTCGAGAAATAAGACAAGTTGCTATAACCTACAGCATAGGCAACATCCGAGATAGACAGTTTCTTCTCTTTCAGCAATTTGGCTGCCTGCTGCATACGGATGTTGCGAATGAAATCGCGTGTAGAAAGATTGGTAAGTTCTTTCAGTTTCCGATACAGATGGACACGGCTTAAACCGATGCTGTTGGCAAGCATTTCTACGCTGAGTGATGGCTCTGCTAAGTTGTCGTTAATGATTTTCATAATGCGGCTCATCAGCATTTCATCGGATGATGGAACTTTTACTTCCTGCATCTTGTCATTTTGTTCTTGAGCTCCGCTGAATTTATTTTTCAGTAAACGTCGTGTTTCTATCAGATTGGTAATGGTGCTCCGCAACACTTCGATGCTGAAAGGTTTGACGATGTAGCTGTCAGCTCCGGTTTCGATGCCTTCCGCTTGTTCTTCATTCCTTCCTTTGGCTGTAAGCAGAATGATAGGGATGTGGTTGATATTCGTATTCGACCGTACCTTTTTGCACAATGTGATACCATCCATTTCGGGCATCATTACATCGCTGATGAGCAGGTCTACCGGATGGTTTAGCAAGAAATCGTATGCTTCGGATCCGTTGCTGCACGTATCTACTTTGTATTCGTCAGACAGTTCGTTGCATAGATATTCGCGTATTTCTTTTTCATCATCAACTATTAGAACGTGAAGATTGTATTTCGTTTTCGCTTTCTTTGTTCCTGCTTCTGGTTCAGATGTTTCAGAGTCATTCTTTCCGATGTATTGTTTTTCTTTGTTCTGTTTGAAGGTTTTCAGATTAAGATTGTTGTGCGAGATATCCAGTTCTTCCATCTTCAAATGATTACTGCCTTGAGGAATGCGTACGATGAACTTGCTGCCCTGGCAATCAGTGCGATTGCAGGCAGTGATAGTTCCATGGTGAAGTTCTACGAGCGAACGGGTCAGATGAAGTCCTACGCCAGTACCTGCCTGATTGCGGGTAATGTCATTGTTTATCTGATAGAACCGTTCGAAGATACGTTTTATTTGTGCATCATCCAATCCTATGCCTGTATCAGAAACTGTTATCTCAATGTATTTTTTTAGAGGAGCAGGAGCAGCTGCATCTTCTCCTACGGTGAGGGTAATGTCTACACTTCCTCCTTCGGGAGTATATTTGAAGGCATTTGAAAGTAGATTCATCAGTACTTTGTCGAAGTTGTTCAGATCTATCCATGCTTTAAGCCGTTCATCGTTATGATGAAAGGTAAATGTGATGTGTTTGTTTTGTGCCAGATAGCCGAATGTGTTGACGACATCATTGATGAAGCCGACGAGGTCTGTTTCGCGGAATTTCAGACTCATTTGTCCTTTATCTATTTTGCGTATGTCCATCAGTTGGTTTATCAGCCGCAAGATGCGTATCGAGTTACGATAGATCATTAAATAGGTTTTATTTAACTCCGGATTGTCACAGTTGGCTATTAACTTTTCCATCGGATTGATGATGAGTGTAAGCGGTGTGCGTATTTCGTGTGAGATATTGATAAAGAACTGTAGTTTGGCTTCATTGATTTCTTCTGTATGTTTGCGTTCTACCATTTCTTTCCGTTGTTTGAGCTGTGTGCGGGCATAGCCGATAAAGGCAAGCACAATAAGTACAATCAATGCACTATATAACAAGTATGCCCACCATGACTGGAACCAGGGAGGTGTGATGAGAATGCTTATTGTCTTTATGTTCGAATGGTATCCATGGTCGATGGCATAGACTTCGAAGGTATATTTCCCGGAAGCCAAGTTGTTGTAGGTGACAAAGTTGGTTCCGGGTGCAGTCGTTTGCCATTCTTTATCCAGCTCATGGATGCGGTATTTGTAAATAACCTGTCCCGCCTGTGCAAATTGTAAGGTAGAGAACGAAATGCTGAAAGTATTGTCGGTATAGTTCAACTTGAAACGGTTGGCATCCGTTACAGCAGTATTGATGATGGGGTGTCCTCCCGATAAGGTGTTGGTGTTGACAGACTGTCCGGACACCTTGAAATCTGTGATGACTACGGGTGGAACAGTACGCTCGTTGATGATTTGTTCAGGTACGAAACTGGTGATTCCGTTGATACCGCCAAAATGGATGGTACCATCGGATGAGTGGAAATAAGAGCCTCGTGTAAATTCGTTGCCTTGCAGTCCGTCTCCAGAGTGATAGACTGTAAAAGTTTGCGTTTTTTGGTCAAGCCGGTTGATGCCGTTGAATGTACTTACCCATATATTTCCCAGTTTATCTTCGCAAATGCCGCATATGATGTTGTTGCTGAGTCCTTCTTGTTGGGAATAACGTTTCAGTTTTTTGTTTTTTTTATCGAATTTGTACAGTCCCTTTGAGGTACCTGCCCAAATGTTTCCCATATGGTCTTCTGTAAGGGTATATCCGATACATCCTTGCAGGATATAGTTCTTTTGTGTGAAGTTTATGAAACTTTTAGTTTTAGGGTTGAAACAAGTCACTCCTTTGAAGTGTCCAATCCAAACCAGTCCTTCACTGTCGCAATAGAGGCTGTTAATCCAATTGTTTGGCAATTCGTCATAACTATGTGCAGATGTACTCTTTTCTGTTGACTTGTACTGTGTGAACTGTTTTGTTTCTTTATGATAGACAAACAGTCCGTTGCCGTATGAACTGAAGTACAGGTGCCGGTCGTGGTCTTCGGTAATGGCAAATACCCGCTCGTTATATAGTTCGGGTATGAAAGTGCATGAATTCATGCTTGGATTTAGTTGGGCAACGCCTTTTGTATAGGAGCCTAACCATATCGTATTGTCCGAGTCTTGGAATATGCTCAGTATGGTATTTGCTACGCTATGCGGTCCTTTGTCCGGTGTCAGGTGTTGGAGCGTATGAAAATGGTTGTCCAGGATGTATAGTCCGTCGTTGTCGGTCCCGACAAGCAAATTCTTTTTATTGTCTTGGAATATCGACATGACGCATTGTTTGCCGAAAGGACTTCCGTGCATGGATTTGAATCCATGGTATTGGAATGGATTATGTCTCATCGGGATGAAAGCTACTCCCTGCTGGAATAATCCTAACCATAGGTCATTGTTACGGTCAAAAAGGATGGTATGTATCTTTTTGTTTTTCAGATTGAACTGTGTATCCTCTAATTCTTTGTCTGTTATTTCATGTTTTTCCGTCGTATATACTTTCAGTCCTTCTCCATCAGTACCGATATAAAGTTGTCCGTTGGCATAAGTCAGAGCTTTTACGGGCAGGTTGTATCTGTCTTGATAGGGAATTTGTCTGAATTTCCGGGTCGAGTTGTTATAAATATTCAGTCCGCCGGTCAGAGTGCCGATATAAATATTTCCGTACGGGTCTTTAGCCAGGCTGGATATATTATTTTCGCTGATAAGAGGAGTCTTGAATGTCTTTATGGTTTCTTTGATTATATTGTAACAGATAAGTCCATCATTTTCTGCGCCAATCCATAAGTTGCCTTTCCCGTCATCCAGTATTGTGCTCAGATGCCGGAATCCTAATTGGTTGATGGCCATGATGCATTCTCCCTGTTCTTTTTCGGGATGAATACGGAATAAACCTTCTCCTGAAGTCGATGCCCATAAAGTGCCTTCTCGGTCTTCGATGATGTGGGTTACATCTGTATAAATCTGTCGTTCTTCTTTATATAGCGGTATGTTTGTGAAAGAATCGGTGTTCCGGTTGTATTTTACCAGTCCTCCCATAGTGCCTACCCAGATATTTCCTTTGCTGTCTTCGAAAGTCAGATGCACGTAGTCATTATTTAGCGAGGTAGTATCATTGTCCTGATGTCTGTAGGTGTTGAATTTGTTTCCGTCAAAACGGTTGAGTCCATATTCTGTTGATATCCAAATAAACCCGCTTCTGTCTTGATAGATGTCGTTGATAAGGCTACTCGATATTTGATTATCAGTTGAATAGAGAACGGAAATTTGCGCAAAAGCTTCCGCTACAACAAAACAGTAAAACAAACCGGTATATAGAATCTTTTTTAGCATAAGTATAAATGATAGTCATAATGAATGATAGCCAGTGGATTGTGTGCATTGGAAATTACTTTCCTCCGCTGGCTGTCATCTGTTCATTTGAGTTGTTATAAAACTTTAACCTGAATCTTGTGCAGAGAGTCGATGTCCGATGTTCCTCCATATAGAAGTTCGTAATTTCCTTCTACCAGATTCATCGCATTGGTTTGAGTATCGAACCATAAGAAATTGTCATCTGAAAGCGTCAAGACAACTTCTTTGGTTTCACCTTTCGGAATATATACACGTTGAAATGCGCGTAGGGTATGCGAAGGAGCATCGGTGTCTCCCGGACGGCGCAGGTATATTTGTACCACTTCTTCTCCGTCTTTATTCCCATTGTTGGTGACAGGGACAGTCAGTGTCAAAGTATTGCCTTTGCTGAATGTCGGACTGCTTATCCGTGCTTTCCCATAAACGAACTGAGTATAGCTAAGTCCATGTCCGAAACAAAACAACGGAGCTTCGGTCATATAACGGTAGGTACGTCCTTTCATCGAATAATCTTCGAAGTCGGGCAGTTGCTCTGTACGGGTATAGAACGTTATCGGTAATTTGCCCGAAGGGTTATATTCGCCTAGCAGGACATCGGCAATGGCTGTTCCTCCGGCTTGTCCTGGATACCAAGCCTGAAGGATACCGTCACAGATTTCACTTTCAGGAGCAAGCCCCATTGCAGAGCCTGAAAAATTGATGAAAACAATAGGTTTGCCAAGCTTTTTCAATTCTCGGATCATTTGTCTTTGGATGGCAGGCAGTTCGATGGTGGTACGGTCTCCACCTTTGAAACCTTCTACATTGACCGGCATTTCTTCTCCTTCCAAAGTGGGAGAGATACCACCGGCAAAGACAATTACATCGGCATTTTTCACTTTTTCTACTGATGCCTGCAGGTTTACAGGGATATTTCGGCCCATATCGAAATCCAGCTGAGCCGCACGGTCTTTGCTGTTGAAGATGAAATCAATTCGGATATCGTATGATTTTCCTGCTTCAGCTTTTAGGGTATAAAGATTGGCATTATTTTGAAGATATTTGCCTGAGGCTACTTCTTTGCCGTTGACCGACAAGCGTATGATGCCTTGTGTCTGGAAATGAAAACCTATATTTTCTGTTTTGTCTGCTGTGAATACGGATTCATAGCGTGCCGAAAAATCGGTAATGTTTACTCCCGGTGCAAATACAGTTGCACCTAAAGTCGTAAAATGGAACGGAGTAGTGGTTTGTACTATTGCCGCAGGAGTTCCTTCCTGTCGGATGTTGTTCCAATAAGTAGATTTGAATCCTTGTTTTCCTTGTAGGGAGCATTGGCTGAATACGCTTTCCAGTGTAACAGAAGTTGTACGGTCGCAGCCGGCATCGTAAATCAGTTGTTCAGCGGGAAGACGTTTCTTCATTGCTTCATATAAGGTCTCTGTATGGGAAGGGTAACCGTTGTAATTGCCCCAGTGCATGACTGAATCTGCTGCATTGGGACCGATAAGGGCAATTTTCAAGTCTTTTTTTAAAGGTAAGACATTATTCCGGTTTTGGAGCAATACAAGGCTTTCACGTGCCATTTGTAAGGCCAATGCTTTGTGCTTTTCACTGTCGACAACCGAATAAGGAATACTGTCCCAACATACATTCTGGTCCATTTCTCCCAATTCGAAACGGGCTTTCAGCAAGCGTTTTACAGAAGTATTTATCTGTTCTTCACTGATGAGTCCGGAACGGACGGCATCAGGTAAAGAGGCATAATTGTTCCCACATTCCAGGTCTGTGCCACTTAATACAGCTCCAGCACTGGCGTGTGCTTTATCGGGATGTGTTTCATGGTCGCCTTTGCGCCAAAAGTCGCTGATGGCTCCACAGTCGGATACAATGATTCCCTGGTATCCCCATTCATTCCGTAGAATTTGGGTTAGCAGACGGTTGTTTCCGCAGCAGGGTTCGCCTTCCAACCGGTTATAGGCACACATCACCTCTTTGACATGGGCTTTTTGTACCAAATCTTTGAAAGCGGGCAGATAGGTTTCCCATAAGTCGCGCGGGGATATGTTTTCTGCATTGAATTCATGCCGGTTCCATTCTGGTCCGGAATGTACGGCAAAGTGTTTGGCACAGGCGTGCAGCTTGTTATATTTTGCGTTCTCAGGACCCTGTAAGCCTCTCACTACAGCCATTCCCATTTGTGAAGTAAGATAAGGATCTTCTCCATAAGTTTCTTGTCCGCGTCCCCAGCGTGGGTCTCTGAATATGTTGACGTTTGGAGTCCAAAAAGTCAATCCTTGGTAACGTTTCAGCTCTCCCTGTTCTCGTGCTTTTACATATTTGGCCCGCGCTTCATCCGATATGGCAGTAAAGACTTGGTATAACAGATTGTCGTCAAATGAAGCTGCCATGCCGATGGCTTGAGGAAAAACGGTGGCTGTGCCTGCCCGTCCCACTCCATGTAAAGCTTCATTCCACCAGTCATAAGCCTTAATGCCCAAGCGCGGAATGGCGGGTGAGGCATTTTGCATCAAAGCGACTTTCTCTTCCAGTGTCAGCCGGGTGACAAGATCGGTTGCCCGTTGTTCGGCTGTTAATGTCTGGTCCTGATAAGGATATTTTTGTCCCATTATGGGAAGTGCGGCGATAAATGTTGCCATGCACACCCATTGTTTCATTTTGTTTTTCATGTTTTCAAATAGCATTAAATATTACACTAACCCTTTGTTGTTATTAATGAAAAATGAAGAATAAAGGAATGTGTCGTACAGCCTCATTCTTTGGTTCTTATTTTTCATTGAGTAGTTTCTCTTTCAAGAATTGTCCCGTATATGAAGCCCCGCATGCCGCCACTTCTTCTGGTGTACCGCATACTACAATGTTTCCTCCCTGTTCTCCTCCTTCCGGTCCCAGGTCGATGATATAGTCGGCACATTTGATTACATCCATGTTGTGTTCGATGATAACCACGGTGTGTCCTCGTTCTATCAGTGCGTCAAAAGCTTCCAGTAATTTCTTGATGTCGTGAAAATGCAGTCCGGTAGTAGGCTCGTCAAATACGAAAATGGTGGGTTGCGATTTTTCTATGCTTAAGAAATAAGCAAGTTTTACACGCTGGTTCTCTCCTCCGGATAATGTGGAGGAAGATTGTCCCAATTTGATGTATCCGAGTCCTACATCCTGAAGAGGAAGCAGTTTCTTGACAATCTTTTTTTGTCCGTGTGTATCAAAGAATTCAATGGCTTGGTTGACTGTCATTTCCAGCACCTCATAGATATTCTTTCCTTCATAATATACTTCCAGTATTTCTTTTTTGAATCTTTTTCCGTGACATGATTCACATTCCAATACCAAATCAGCCATAAACTGCATTTCGACGGTGACGGTACCTTCACCTTTACATTCCTCGCAGCGTCCGCCGTCGGTATTGAAGGAGAAGTAACCGGCTGTATATCCCATTTGCTTGGCAAGAGGTTGGTCGGCAAATAGTTTTCGTATTTCATCGTATGCCTTCACATAGGTGACAGGATTGCTGCGCGATGATTTGCCTATAGGGTTCTGGTCTACAAATTCTATGTCGTTGACCATTGATGTGTCACCCCCCAATGATACGAATTCGCCAGGGCGTTCGCTTATTTCACTGTATTCCCGTTTCAAGGCTTTATAGAAAATGTCGCGCACCAGCGTACTTTTACCAGAACCGCTGACCCCTGTTACTACCGTCATGACATTGAGCGGAAAACGGACATCAATCCCTTTCAGGTTATTTTCACGTGCTCCTTTTATTTCGATGTAATTGTTCCAGGCACGATGTTGCAAGGGGCGTTCGATGGTTTCTTCACCCAACAGATACCTTACGGTATAACTTTTGCTTCCACGTTTCAGGTCTTTCAGGTCACCTGAATAAACGATTTCGCCTCCCAGCCGTCCGGCTTTCGGACCTATGTCGATGATATAGTCGGCTGCACGGATGATTTCTTCATCATGTTCTACGACCACTACGGTGTTGCCTAATTGTTGGAGTTGGCGTAACACTTTAATTAGCTTTGCTGTGTCACGGCTGTGTAGTCCGATACTTGGTTCGTCTAGGATATAGAGCGAGCCTACCAGACTGCTTCCTAGCGAAGTGGCAAGGTTGATACGCTGGCTTTCTCCTCCCGAAAGCGAGTTGCTTAGGCGGTTTAAAGTGAGATAGCCTAGTCCTACGTCTTCCAGAAATGTCAGGCGGCTGTTGATTTCGCTCAACAGTCTTTTGGCTATCTGTGTATCGTGGTCGTTTAGCTTCAGGTTCCGGAAGAATTCTTTCAGCTTGCTGACAGGCATTTCCACTAAATCGGCAATGTTATATCCCCCTACCTTTACGTAAAGGGCTTCTTTCTTCAGTCGGCTTCCGTGGCATTCGGGGCAAGTGGTCTTTCCCCGATAGCGGGCAAGCATTACGCGGTATTGGATTTTGTATTGATTCTCTTCCAGCATGCTGAAGAAAGAGTCAATGCATACTTTGTCCCGCGGACCATGCCACAGATAGTCTTTCTGTGCTTGAGTCAGTTCATAGTAGGGAGTAAATATGGGAAAATCGTGTTCTGGAGCTTCCCGTAAGAATGCTTGCAGCCATTCACTCATTTTTTCCCCTCGCCAGCACATCACAGCTCCATCATATACGCTCAATGAGCGGTTGGGAATGACCAGGCGTTCATCAATTCCAATGATTTTACCGAACCCTTCGCATGTCGGACAGGCCCCTAGTGGAGAGTTGAAAGAAAACATCTGGTCACTTGGTTCCTCAAACTTGATGCCGTCTGCTTCGAATTTGGTACTGAAGCGGTACAGGCTGGTCGAACCGTCGGGTTGATAGAAACGGAGCAAGCATGCACCGTCGCCTTCGTACATAGCCGTTTCGGCAGAGTCGGTCAGGCGGCTGATGGCATCTTTGCTGTTATCACAGCTCATACGGTCTACCAGCAGGTAAACCGTATCTTTGGGATTATACTGGTATTCTTCGATACGTATGGTCTTTCCGTTCACTTCCAGACGGGTGAATCCTTCTTTCATATCCGTCTCTATTTGCTCTGCCATATTGCGCCCTTCTCGGGGAAGAATGGGGGTAAGTACTGTATAGCGTGTACCCTGAGGATACGAGAGCATACAGTTCACGATATCTTCTGGACTATCCTTTTTCACCAGTTGTCCGCTTATGGGCGAATAGGTTTTTCCGATGCGGGCAAAAAGCAGGCGTAAATATTCATAAATCTCAGTAGAGGTCCCTACTGTAGAGCGCGGGTTGCGGCTGATGACTTTCTGTTCGATGGCAATGGCGGGAGGAATACCTTTGATAAAATCACATTCCGGTTTGCTCATCCGCCCTAAGAATTGGCGGGCGTATGCAGAAAGGCTTTCCACGTAACGGCGTTGTCCTTCGGCATATAACGTGTAGAAGGCAAGTGAGGACTTGCCCGACCCCGACAAACCGGTAATGACTACCAGCTTGTTGCGTGGGATGTTAACGTCGATGTTTTTCAGGTTATTCACCCTGGCGCCTTTGATGGATATGTAGTTGGTTTCAGACATGCTAATGATTTCGTAAGTTTACCTGGACAAAATTAGGTAAAATCTATGAAATAATTGCAAGAAACGTACAGTTTCTTAGAGCTCCAACAGGTTTTAACCGATGCCTTTTCGTGCTATCAATAGTGCCTGTACGATGCCTCGCAAAGCCAGGTAGACGATAAAGCCCATCCATAAGGCATGATTCTGGAGCGAGTCATGCAGGGTATAATAAATAAGGAAGAAGCTTGCTGATGCGGCAAACATTCCTTTCAGCATGATGGATGTAGCGGTGGCTCCGATGCAGATACCGTCGAGTAGGAAGGCAGAGAAACCGGCAAGTGGGATGGCAAGCACCCAATAGAAATAAGTGCCTGAAGCATCAATTACTGTCTGTTCGTTGGTGAGCAGGCCGAGGAATCCTTTTCCTCCGATGCCATACAGGAGGGTGAAAGCCAGCGAGAGCATAATACCCCAGCCGAAGAGGTGGCGGACGGTGCGGAGAAGTTCTGTACGGTTTCGTGCACCGATGTATTTTCCGGTCAAAGCTTCGCCAGCGTATGCAAATCCATCCATAATGTATGAGAACAGGGTGAAAAGCTGCATCAGCAGGGTATTGACTGCCAATGTAACATCGCCATACGCAGCTCCTGTAGAGGTGAAGAATACGGTGACTGCTACCAGGCAAAGTGTGCGCAGGAAGATGTCACGGTTCACCTGGAAGAATCGTGACATTGCTTTACGGGTGAAAACGGCTCCTTGTCTGACATATTTGCGCAGGGGACGGTAATACCGAAACCACAGCAGGCATGCCATAAAGAGTCCGGCGTATTGGGCAATGAGGGTTCCAAGTGCTACTCCTGCCACTTTCATATCGCAGGCAAACACGAAAAACAGGCTGGCGACAATGTTTACCACGTTTTGTGCGATGGCTATGAACATCGGGAAGCGGGAGTTCTGCATCCCGATAAACCATCCGGTGAACCCATACAGTCCCAATGTGGCTGGTGCTCCCCAAATACAGATATGAAAATAAAGTGATGCGAGTTCTCTAACTTCCGGGCTGGCATCAATCAGGTGGAAAGCGATGATGCGGATGGGATATTGCAATACCAATAAGGCGAGTGCCAATAAAAGGCTGATGCCTAACGAGCGGAGCAGGATGCGGGTCACTTCAGGAAGATCGTGTGCACCGTACGATTGTGCCGTGAGTCCGCTTGTTCCCATGCGCAGGAAACCGAATATCCAGTAAATCATATTAAACAGCATGCCGCCTATGGCTATGGCACCGATGTAGGAGGCCGAGCCTAAATGGCCGACAATGGTGACATCTACCAGTCCCAGCAGGGGTACGGTGATGTTCGAGACAATGGAAGGAAGGGCAATATGCAGTATGCGTTGGCTTGTGAATGATATATTGAGTGACATGTGTTATCTTATAAAGGTGGTTTACAATTCGAATGAAACTTCTTTGAACAGGTATTTCCGGAGGGTGCCTTTTTCGTCTTCCAAGACCAGCCTTCCCGAAGGTTCTATATCGTGTATGCGGGCAATGAAGCGACCTTTACCATCACGGTAAGGATGGAAACCTGTTTTGCGGTACAGCATCTGTTTGTATTGTTGGGCAATTTCATCAGTGCATCCCGCTTCCAGCAGACCGTAATACCAGCTTGTACGTTCCATTACTTGTTCCAGGATTGTAGCCGGATTATAAAGTAGACCTGTGATTTGCGTAAGCGAAACGGGGTTGGGAGCATTGCTTACAAACCGTTTTTGGTTCAGGTTGATGCCTGTACCTGATATGGAGCGGCTGACGTATGCACCGTCCCAGTCGTTCTCGATGAGGGTACCGCATAGTTTCCGGTCTCTCCAATAGATATCGTTGGGCCATTTGATGGAGATACTGTCGGTATGTGCCGAAAGTGCATCGGCAAGTGCCAGTGCCGTGACTTGTGAGAGAAGAAACTGCTGTTCGGCTTTCAGAGAACTGGGATATACCACGAAGCTGAATAGCAAATTGGCTCCCGGTTCAGATTCCCATGTATTGCCACGTTGTCCGCGTCCTGCTGTCTGGTATGCGCTGTACACGCAGGTCAGGTTGGCTTGAGGCTCGTGGTCGCATAAGGCGGCAAGATAGGAGTTGGTCGAAGTTGTTTCTTGCAGATATATAGGTTTAGGATATTTCATAAAGTAATCAGAATTAAATGATATTATCTTTTGAGGAGTTAAGAAGCTATTTTGAATTTCTCCAAAAAGTTTTTCTTGGCCTGATGTATCCGTTTTCGTGCGTGCTTTGGACAATTTTTTGGTCCTTTCCGCTCCTGTTCTTCGTCAGATAGCCCGCTATCTTCCCATAGTAAAGATGCAAGATTTTGCGTCTCTACAAAAACTCATCCCCAATCATCGTACGATAAATTCAAAACAGCTTCTAAGAAGTTCCATGCCGGCTCATTTACTTATATGAATGTCCGCATTTCACCAATAAGGAGTTAGAAGCCAATACATTTACTAATGGAAATCCTAACAGAACTATTGTCTTTTAACTCCTGTGAGCGAAGCGGGCATAACTCCTTTTAACTCCTTTTCATACCATTGACATTTTGCGGATATTCAAATAAACTAAATACGAACATCTACTCATTATTATATATATTATAAGGTGTTACCAAATGGGCGGCAGGAATGCATTTTCGATATGCTCAATGTGGAAGGGAGGCTTTTCGCCTATTACCGTTATTACATCGAAACGTGCCGGGAGGTCGAGTTCGAACTTCTTGATGTACGAGTCTGCCAGTGAGACCAGCGTGCGTATTTTCCGGTCGTTTACCGCATCTTCGGCGTGTCCGTAGGTCTCGTTCCTTCGGGTCTTTACTTCCACAAAGACCAGCTGTCCGTCTTTTGTCGCTATAATGTCCAGTTCGTTTCTTCCCCGTCGCCAGTTGCGGTGAAGGATGCAGTATCCCTTTTCGGCCAGGTGGCGCACCGCTTCGTCCTCCCCTTCCTTGCCCAGGTCGTTATGTTCTGCCATATTTGTACGTTTTTTGTGTGCAAAGTTACGTAATCTTGTTGTATTTTCTTTGCTTTTCTAATTTTAATCTTGGTCTGCTTTGCAGAAGAGAAAAAAGTGAACTAATTTTGCACTCAAGATGATGAACAATGGAAAAAAACGGAAGAAAGTGCCGGCGTCGGTTCCTCCGCGCAGGCAACGGATGGTGTGTCTGCTCAGCGAAGAGGAGGCACAGATTATTGAGCGCTACCTGAAACACTATCAGATAACCAATAAGGCACGGTGGTTCAGGGAAACAGTCTTGACGTTTATTCATCAGAAAATGGAAGAGGATTACCCTACTTTATTCAAAGAACACGATATGCGGAGGTAACGGGATATGGCAGATGATACGTTTTATATGAAACAGGCGTTGGCTGAGGCAGAGAAAGCATCGGCAAGGGGAGAAGTGCCTGTAGGTGCGGTGGTAGTATGCCAAGGCCGTATCATTGCCCGTGCACATAACTTGACCGAAACCTTGAACGATGTGACGGCACATGCCGAGATGCAGGCCATTACGGCTGCGGCAAATGCATTGGGAGCCAAGTACCTGAATGATTGTGCGCTTTATGTAACGGTAGAACCGTGTGTGATGTGTGCCGGAGCCATAGCGTGGGCACAATTGGGCAAGCTGGTGTTCGGCACCGAAGACGAGAAGCGCGGGTATATGCGTTACGCACCTGCGGCATTACATCCGAAGACCGAGGTGGTTCAGGGTATCTTGAAAGACGAGTGCGCCGGTTTGATGAAGGAGTTTTTCCGGAGACGCCGGTGAAGGTCGTTACTGGTTATAGCTCCTTTTATTAAAGAACCATACTACCCTTATGATTCTTTTTTATTTTACAGATAGTCTGGTGTAAGATTAATAATCTTCCGCTTGTAAGATTAATAATCTTGCAGCCTGAAGATTAATAATCTTACAACGGATGGACTTATGCGTGTGAAATTTTCAAATCACAGAGGCAGAAAATGCACATTTTTAATACCGTTTAAAGTATAGAGGGAGTTAGAAGCTGTTTTGAATTTCTCCAAAAAGTTTTTCTTGGCTTGATGTATCCGTTTTCGTGTGTGCTTTGGGCGATTTTTTGGTCCTTTCCGCTCCTGTTCTTCGTCAGATAGCCCGCT